>CANROB010000013.1 GCA_947632115.1 uncultured Bacilli bacterium | reverse complement strand
AATGTTAACATACAAGATTATAAACTATCGAGATACATATGCTATCTTATAGTGCAAAATGCTGATCCAAGTAAAGAAGTCGTTGCTTTAGGACAAGCCTACTTCGCTATTCAAACAAGAAAACAGGAAATTACAGAGCAAGAATATGAAGCCTTATCAGATGATGAAAAAAGGTTTTATCAAAGAAAGTTAACTAAGCAAGGTAATTATACACTTCAAAAAGTCGCTTCATCGGCTGGTGTTAAAAATATGGCAGAATTTCATAATGCAGGTTATAGAGGATTATATAACGGTGAAACAGCGGATGATATTTTTAAAAGAAAAAAATTACGTTATAGAGAAGATATATTAGATAATATGAACGAAGATGAGTTGGTAGCTAATCTATTTAGAATAAATCAAACAAAACAAAGATTAATACGAGATAACGTAAAAGGTGAGAATAATGCCAAGGCTGTTCACTACGAAGTCGGTAAAAAGGTTCGAAAAGCTATTCAAGATATTGGTGGAATGATGCCCGAAGAAATGCCAACACCAAAGAAAAGTTTAAAAGAACTTGAAAAAGAAAAGAAAAGATTAGAAAATAAAGAACAAGAAAAACTTGAAGAAGTTAAATAATTTATGGAAGTGATAAAAATGAATGAAAATAAAACAAACATCAACTGTGCGATACGGATTTATGGAAACACCTTAACAACTCCTTATAAATAAAGGAGATTGTCCAAAAAAGTTTTTACATTTTTGAAAAAAATGTTATATTCCAAATATGTTTGATTTAAATTAGGAGGTGAATATATGTCTAATAAAATTTTAGAAGTCCAAAATATTAAAATAAATGTTACAAATATAGATGATAATGATTATATTTGCATTTCTGATTTTGGTAAATTTAAAGAAGGAAAATCAAAAGCTGATGATGTGATTAGAAATTGGTTAAGGAATAGAATTACTCTAGAGTTTTTAGGAACATGGGAATCTATTTATAATCCAAATTTTAATTTCGTCGAATTCGACGGGTTTAGAAAAAGTGCTGGACTTCATACATTTACTTTAAGTGTTACTGAATGGTGCGAAAAAACAAATGCTATTGGCATATATTCAAAACGTGGTAAATATGGTGGAACATATCACATAAAGACATAGCATTTGAATTTGCATCTGCAATAAGTCCAGTTTTTAAATTATATTTAATAAAAGAATTTGAAAGATTAAAAGAGTTAGAAAATCAAAATAGAGAATGGGATGTAAAAAGAATACTTACAAAGAATAATTATTTAATTCATACAGATGCAATTAAAAATTACATCTTACCTGATAATGATTTTTATAAAAATAAAGAATGGTTAAAATATGCTGAAGAAGCAGATATTCTTAATGTAATATTATTCCATACTACTGCTAAAAAATGGAGAGAATTAAATCCAGAGTTAGCAAAAAATTCAAATGTAAGAGATTATGCAACAATTAATGAATTAACTGTTTTATCTAATTTAGAATCACATAATGCTGAGTTAATTAAAGAAGGAAAATCAAAAGAAGAGAGATTTGAAATATTAAGCGATATATGTAAATATCAATTGGATATTCTAAATAATGCTGAAAAAATTAAATTATTAAATGAAAAAGGTAGTGATTAAAATGTCAAATGAAGAAAAAAGTTTCCCAAAAACGAGTATCAACTGGTATCCAGGACACATGGCAAAAACAAAACGACTTATTATGGAAAATATGAATTTCATCGATGTAGTTTATGAAGTTGTCGATGCTAGAATGCCATATTCTTCTAAGGTAAGAGATATCGATAATTATATTAAAGGAAAACCAAGAATTATTGTGATGACGAAGATGGATTTATGTGATAAGAAAGAGACTTCTAAGTTTATTTCTTATTACGAAGAGATGGGATATAAAGTATTTCCAGTTGATTTAGAGAAGAAGAAAAATTTAAATGATTTAATCGAATTAACGGAACAATTTATGCAGACGAAAATGATAGAGCGAATGAATAAAGGAATGAATAAGCGAAAAATTCGCGTGTTAGTAGTGGGCGCTCCTAATGTTGGTAAAAGTACGCTTATTAATCGTTTAGTTGGTAAGAAAGTAGTAGGGGTTGGAAATAAGCCTGGTGTAACGAAAGATTTAAATTGGATTCGTATTGGAGAAACTTTAGAATTATTAGATAGTCCAGGTATCCTTTGGCCAAAACTAGAAGAGAAAGAGGTAGCTTATAACCTTGCATCTTTAACTTCTATTAAAGAAGAAATTCTTCCAATCAATCGTGTGGTTTATTATATTTTAAGTACGTTAAAAAAATATTATCCTGAAAAATTAGAGAGTCGGTATGGAATTCGTTCTATTACAGAAGATACCTATGAAGAGGCACTAGAAGTGATTGGGAAAAAAAGAGGTTGTATCGTCCGTGGGGGATGTGTTGATTATGATAAAGTTTATGCGGTAGTTATGAATGATATTAAGTCAGGAAATATAGAAGAAATTACTTTTGATAGAATAGAAAATGTAGTTTTTTAATTTTGGAGAAAACAAGGAAATTTGTTTTCTTTTTTATTGGGAGATGTTATAATTGAAAAGAAGTTGGTGAGTATGGATAACAGATTTCGAAATGTTTTAGCGATGGCTTATGTAGGAGATAGTGTGTATGAAATTTATGTTCGAGAATATCTTTTTAAGAAAGGCATCGAAAAAGTAAATGAGTTACAAAAAGAGGCAACAAAATATGTGAGTGCACGTGGCCAAGCAAAGTATTTAAAAAAAATGATAGAAAGTTCTCTACTTACGGATGAGGAATTAGAAATCGTTTCAAGAGCCAGAAATCACAAAAGTCATGCTAGTCCGAAAAATACAGATATTATTACCTATAAGCAAGCAACCGGTTTAGAAGCTTTGATTGGGTATCTTTATTTAGAACAAAAACAAGAACGCGTAAAACAGTTGATGAATTTTATTTTGGAAGAAGACTAAGGAGGAATTCTATGTATATATTTGGTAAGAATGTAGCTGAAGAAGCACTTTTACACCCTAATAAAATAAAAAAAGCATTTGTGGATAAAGATTTTCGTGAAAAAAGTCTTTTACAAAGATTAAAAGAAGAAAGAATTCCCACTGATTATCTTTTAAAAAGAGAATTAGATAAAAAAGTAAATGGACTTCATCAAGGAATTATTTTAGAAATAGAAGATTACCAATATGCTACTTTAGAAGAATTACTCACAAAAGAAAATCCTTTTTTAGTTGTTTTAGATCATATTGAAGACCCTCATAATTTTGGAGCAATTATTAGAACTTGTGAGGCAGCTGGTGTTGATGGTATTATTATTCCAAGTGATCGCAGTGTGGAAGTAAATGGAACAGTTGTAAAAACAAGTGTGGGAACTACGGAAAAAGTAAAAATTGCAAAAGTCACGAATTTAGTCAATACGCTAAAAGAATTAAAAAAAGAGGGCTTTTGGGTTTTTGGAACCGATATGGAAGGGGAAGATTATACTACCCTTGATTATCGTGGAAAAATTGTTGTTGTTTGTGGAAACGAGGGAAAAGGAATGAGTCGATTGGTTCGGGAAAATTGCGATTTTATTGCTTCTATTCCTATGCAGGGAACAGTCAATAGTTTAAATGCTTCTGTGGCAACAGCTATTATTGTTTTTGAGGCCATGAAGTCTAGAAGGGGGTAAAATGGATTATCAAGATTATAACGATTATGAATTAATCTCTTATGCCTATGAATCATCAGAAGAAGCGAGAAATATTTTATTAAAAAAATATGAACCCTTAATTGCTACTATTGTTTCACGCATGTTACCTTCTTGTCAGCATATTGGTTTAGAAAAAAGTGATTTAATGCAAGAGGGGTTTATCGGATTAAATCATGCTATTGATTATTTTAATGAACAAAAAGATAATTCTTTTTATACCTATGCTAAGACTTGTATTGAAAGAAGACTAATTAGTGTGATTGTATCTGCTAAAAGGTTAAAACATAAAGCTTTAAATGATTCGATTTCGTTAGATGTCGAAGAAGAGGATACTTCTTTTGATAAAATTTTAAAAGATACTAGCGCGAATCCTGAGGAAATTATTATGGATGCCCTAGTAACAGAAAAATTAATCGAACGAATTCGTTTAAAGTTAACCGATTTTGAATGGCAAGTGTTTGAATTAATGTTAGGCTCTTTTAGTTATCGCGAGATTGCAACTCTTTTAGAAAAAGATAAAAAACAAGTGGATAATGCGATTCAGCGTATTAAAGCGAAGGTAAAAGAACAATTAAAAGAAGACATTTAAAATGCCTTGCATTCCTGTTTTAATTTCTATATAATGAAAATAGGGTGATGGTATGAAGGCGTTAATAACAGGAGCCTCTTCTGGAATAGGAGCGGCTATGGCTGTAGAACTTAGTAATCGAGGTTATGACCTCATTTTAGTGGCAAGAAGAAAAACGAGATTAGAAAGTTTAAAAAAATCTTTGCACACAAATGTGCAAATCATTCCTTTTGATTTAGGAAGCACCTTTAATTGTGCAAAACTTTTTGATCAGGTGAAAACACAAGATATTGATATCGTGATTAATAATGCTGGTTTTGGTCTTGCCGGAGATTTTACAGAGACTTCTTTGGATAAAGAATTAGATATGATAGATTTAAACGTAAAAGCAGTTCATACGTTAACCAAATTATTTTTAAAAAAGTTTAAAGAGGAAAATAAAGGATATATTTTGAATGTAGCTTCTTCTGCAGCTTTTCAACCTGGTCCTTTGATGGCTACTTATTATTCTACAAAGGGTTATGTTTACTCTTTAACCATGGCACTTTATGAGGAATTGAGAAAAGAAAAAAGTAAGGTTTATGTTGGTTGCTTATGCCCTGGACCTGTTGATACTGAATTTAACAAAGTTGCCAAAGTGGAATTTAAGATGTCTAGTTTAAGTAGTGAGTATGTTGCGTCTTATGCCATTCGAAAGATGTTCCAAAGAAAATTAGTCATTATTCCAGGTTGGAAGATGAAATGTGGTTATTACTTATCTAAGTTTAGTCCTTTAAAACTAAAACTAAAATTCATTTATCGAGTTCAAAAGTCAAAATTAGGCTAGTTTTGACTTTTTTTCTTTTTCTTGGTAGGATATTTACTTGAAAAGAAACAGAAATCGTTTTGTTTTGTTGACAATAAGAAAACTTTATGATACATTATTGTCAACACGAAAAGGTGTTTTTATTTTGAAATAAAAACGGAAAGGATAAGGTGGAGAAAATGAAGAAATTTGCACAATTTATCGTCGGTGTAAAAAAAGAAATGGGAAAGGTAAGATGGCCAAATAAAAAAGAAATGGTAAAGTATTCTACAGCTACGATTACGCTTATTTTAGTCTTTGCACTTTTCTTTGTTGCTAGTGACGCAATTCTTGGTGCTATTGTGAAGGTGTTTCAATAATGGAAAAAGAATGGTATGTTGTAAATACTTATTCTGGACATGAGAATAAGGTAAAAGAAAAACTAGAAATGCGTGCTAGTACGATGGGAATGGAAGATTATATTTTCCGTGTTGTCGTGCCAGAACAAAAAACGATTGAAGTAAAAGATGGGGTAGAAAAGGAAAAAGTAACAAAAATGTTTCCTGGATATATCCTCGTTGAGATGGTTATGACCGATGAAGCTTGGTTTATCGTTCGTAATACTCCAGGTGTTACAGGATTTATCGGATCTTCTGGTAAGGGAGCAAAACCATTTCCATTAACGCCACAAGAAGTAGATAAGATTTTAGGTAACATGGGTATGAGTAGACTTGATATCGGTAATGAAATCAAAGAAGGAGATACTGTTCGTGTTATCAGTGGAGCATTTGCCAATATGTTTGGTAAGGTAAGAAGTATTGATCTTGCTAGTCAGAAATTAGAAGTTGCTCTTGATTTATTTGGTCAAGAAACCATTGTTGAAGTAGAATTCACGGAAATCGAGAAATCCAATTAAAAAATGTTTACAAAATGGTATTTTTATGTTATTATGAAAGGGCTATATGAATTTTCATATAGTTTTTAGTGGGAGATTTGTTAATAGCGGATTCATTAGAACCACGGCGAAAAAGGTATAGGAGGTGTT
This sequence comes from uncultured Bacilli bacterium, assembly GCA_947632115.1. GTDB lineage: Bacteria > Bacillota_I > Bacilli_A > RF39 > UBA660 > UBA5578. The sequence continues at coordinate 36,836 of CANROB010000013.1, read as the reverse complement.
TTTCGTGGCACAATTAGTTAAAAAGATTAAACTACAAATTCCTGCGGGAAAAGCTACACCTGCTCCACCAGTTGGAACAGTATTAGGACCTGCTGGAATTAATTTACAAGAGTTTTGTACAAAATATAATGATGCAACTAAAGATAAAATGGGAGATATTTTACCAGTTGAAATTTCTGTTTATGAAGATAGAACGTTCAGCTTTGTAATTAAGACTCCACCAACTGCATTCCTTATTAAAAAAGTTGGAAACATTAAAAAGGGTTCAGCAACTGGTAGTAAGGGAATTGTCGGTAAGTTAACCAAAGCACAAGTAAGAGAAATTGCTGAAATTAAATTACCAGATCTTAACTGCTACTCTGTTGAAGAAGCCATTAAGATTGTTGAAGGAACTGCCAAAAATATGGGCGTTTCTATTGAAGAATAATTGATAGTAATAAAAGCATAGGGTGTCCTATGTGGGAGGAAAATCCGCATTCCACATTTTCCATCAATACCACACAAGGAGGTTAAAATATGAAAAAAGGAAAAAAATATGTAGAAGCTTCATCTAAAGTTGAAAAAGGAAAAGTATATACAAAAGAAGAAGCTGTTAAACTAGTAAAAGAAACTGGTACTGCAAAATTTGATGAGACAGTAGAGTTAGTACTACGTTTAAACCTTGATACAAAAAAAGCTGATCAACAGTTACGTGGCGCTACTGTTTTACCAAATGGTGTTGGTAAAGTAAAAAGAGTTCTTGTTCTTGCAAAAGGAGAACAAGCTAATCAAGCAAAAGAAGCTGGAGCTGATTATGTAGGAGATACTGACATGATTGAAAAAATCGAAAAAGAAAACTGGTTCGATTTTGATACCATTATTGCTACTCCTGATATGATGCCACAGTTAGGTAAGATTGGTCGTGTTTTAGGACCTCGTGGATTAATGCCAAACCCTAAAACTGGTACAGTTACCATGGATACGAAAAGAGCAGTAGAGGATGTTAAAAAGGGGCGTGTTGAATATCGTACAGATAGTTTTGGTAACGTTGCTGTCTCTATTGGTAAAGTATCTTTCGATGCTGATAAATTACTTGGCAATTTAGAGGCTTTCGTTTCTCTTATTGTAAAAACAAAACCAGCTGCCGTAAAAGGAAAATATATCAAAAATATTAGTATTTCTACAACGATGGGTCCTGGTATTAAAGTAGACACAAGTAGTTTTGAAAATTAATATTTACATCTAATAAAAATTATGTTATAATATCACGTGAAAAACGAGAAATAGTACCGTAGACAGTAGGGAGTGTAAGCTTTAATAATCCTACCGAGGAACTTAATTTAATTAAGAAACTCAAAAGTCCCTACGGTAAGTGGGGACTTTTTAACGGTATTACACAAGATAAGGAGGTGTAATATGGCTAATCAAAAAATACTAGATCAAAAACAAGCAACGATTGATGAAATTGTAGAGAATTTTAAAAATTCAAGTTCTTTCATTTTCTTAGAGAATCATGGATTAACGGTTTCTGAGACAATGGAATTAAGAAGAGCTTTAAAAGAAAGTAATTCAGAACTTAAAATTTATAAAAATACATTAGTAAATCGTGCTTTAACTTCTTTAAATATTGACTTATCAGAGGAATTAAATGGACCAAAGGTTATTGCTTTTGGTGCAGATACGGTAGAACCAGTAAAAGCTGTTTCTAAGTTTGCTGAAAAGCATCCAAATCTAGAAATTAAGGTAGGTCTTATCGATGGAGAAGTTACAGATTTAGAGACATTAAAGAAATTGGCTACTATCCCATCAAGAGAGGGATTACTTACTATGTTTGCTGGCGGTTTAATGGGTATTGTAAGAGATTTTGCAATCTGCTTAGACCTACATGCTAAAAATTTAGAAGAAAAACAATAAATAGAAAAAAATATTAAAGGAGGATTAAAAATGGCAAAATTAAGCGCACAAGAAATTATTGATTCTTTAAAAGAGATGAGTCTTTTAGAGATTAAAGAAGTAGTAGATTTAATGAAAGAGGAATTTGGTGTTGACCCATCAGCAGTTGCAGTTGCTGCTCCTGTTGCTGGTGGAGCTGCTCCAGCAGAAGAAGGACCTTCATCTTACGATGTTGTTCTTGCAAGTGCTGGTGCTAACAAAATCAACGTTATCAAATTAATTAAGGAAATTACTGGTTTAGGTTTAGGAGAATCTAAAGCAATCGCTGATAACGGTGGAGTTGTTAAAGAAAAAGTTCCTGCTAAAGAAGCTGAAGAAATGAAAGCAAAATTCGAAGAAGCTGGCGCTACTGTTGAATTAAAATAGTTCGGTTTTAAAATGGTTTTAGCCTGTGCCGTTTTCGGCATGGGCTTTCACCGTTTTTTAAAAGCAATGGTAGGAGGGGATCTATGTCACATTATTTTATCAATGATGAATCGGTTAAAAGTGAAGAAAAAGTCACGAAGGCACTGATTCAAGGAGAACTCTTTACCTTTTGGACAGATAACAATGTGTTTTCTAAAAGTGGGTTAGATTTTGGTACGAGAACGCTTTTAGAAAGCATAGATGTGTCTTGTATGAAAGGGAAAGTATTAGACTTCGGTTGTGGCTATGGTCCTATTGGTATATTTTTAGGGAGACATGACTTGGAAGTGGATATGATAGATATCAATGAAAGGGCACTTCGCTTAGCGAAGAAAAATGCTCTTATTAACCAGGCTCATGTCTCTATTTTTGAAAGCAATTTATATGAAAAGGTAGATAAAGTTTATGATTATATCATTACAAATCCGCCTATTCGTGTAGGGAAAAAAGTGTTGTATGAAATTTTAATTGGGGCAAAAGAACATTTAAAAAAAGAGGGACAACTCATTTTTGTGATTCATAAGGATCAAGGCGCTAAATCGGTTCTTAGGGATATGGAAAAATATTATCAAGCAACTATCTTACAAAAAAATAAAGGTTTTTATGTAATTGCTTGTAAAAACACATTGACAATTTGTTAGACATTTGATAAAATTATAAATTGGCGGCATGTATTATTTTGCCTAATACGTGCATTCTAGAAAATTTAGTTTATGGGGTGAAACAAGTGGCTTATACAGTAAAGAAATACGGTGATTACCGTGAAAGAAGAAGTTATGCAAAAACAAAAAATGCAATTGAATTAAACAACTTGTTAGAGATTCAAAAAAAGTCATATGATTGGTTTATGACAGAGGGAATCAATGAAGTCTTCCAAGATATTTTTCCAGTAGAGAGTTTTACTGGAAATTTGACGTTGGAGTTTGGAGACTATTCATTTGAAGAGCCAAGATATTCCATTAAAGGTTGTAAGGATCGTTATGCAACCTATGCAGCACCTTTGAAAGTGCAAGCAAGACTTTTCAATCATGAGACGGGCGAGGTAAAAGAACAAGAAATTTACCTAGGAGATATGCCTATCATGACGGATAGTGGAACGTTTGTTATCAATGGAGCAGAACGTGTTATTGTCTCTCAATTAGTTCGTTCTCCTAGTGCTTACTATGGAAAAGATGTTGATAAGAAAAACGGAAAGACGATTATCACTTCGCAAATTATTCCAACTCGTGGTACCTGGCTTGAGTATGAAACGGATGCTAGGGACGTTGTTTACGTTCGTATTGACCGTACTCGTAAAGTACCAGTTACAACTTTACTTCGGGCATTAGGTCTTTCTAATGACGCCGATATTTATGATTTATTCGGTGAAGATGAGTATCTTATGCGTACCATCGAAAAAGATGCTAATAAGAATACCGATGAATCTTTGATTGATATTCATTCTAAATTAAGACCTGGAGAACCATCTACTTTGGATAGTGCAAAGAACCAGTTAATTTCTCGTTTCTTTGATTCTTTCCGCTATGATTTAGCTCGTGTTGGTCGTTATAAATTCAATAAGAAATTAAATGTAACAGAAAGATTGCTCGGTTGCCGTCTTGCTGAGACAATTAAAGTAGGAAAAGAAGTTATCGCTGAAGAGGGAGCTATTATCGATAAAGACTTACTAGAGAAATTAAAACCTGTTTTCGCGGAAGGTTATGGTGTTAAGGAAGCTTTAATTAATGAAGAACTAGATAGCTATAACAAAGTACAAATTGTTCATGTATATTCTAAGAAAAATCCAGAAAAGGTTGTTCCTATTATTGGTAACGATCAAACTCTAGATCTTAAAAGACTTACTATTTCTGATGTTTATGCCTCTATTTCTTATTATTTAAATTTACAAGAAGGTATTGGAAACTTTGACGAAATCGACCATTTATCTAATCGTCGTGTTCGTCAAGTAGGAGAATTATTACAAAATCAATTCCGTGTAGGAATTAGTCGAATTGAAAGAGTAATTCGTGATAGGATGTCTACTCAAGATGTTTCAGAAGTAACTCCTAAAACATTAATTAATATTCGACCACTTACGGCCGCTATTAAAGAATTCTTTGGTAGTAGCCAGTTATCTCAATTCATGGATCAGACAAACCCAGTTGCTGAGTTAGCAAACAAGAGAAGACTTTCTTCTTTAGGACCTGGTGGATTATCTCGTGATCGTGCTGGTATGGAAGTACGTGACGTTAACCCATCTCACTATGGAAGACTTTGTCCAATTGAGTCTCCAGAAGGACCAAACATTGGATTAATTACTGCTCTTGCTAGTTATGCAAAAGTAAATGAATATGGATTTATTATGACTCCATATCGTAAGGTTATTGATGGAAAATTAACTGATGAAATTACCTATATGACAGCGGATGAGGAACTTGATTATCATATTTCTCAGGCTACCGTTAAACTAACAGATGATGATCGTTTTGCCGATGACCGTGTTCCTGTTCGTTATCGTGGAGATAATATCATCATTGATTCTAAAGACGTTGATTACATGGACGTATCTAGTCAACAGGTTGTATCTATTACGACTGCTGGTATTCCATTCTTGGAACACGATGATGGAAAACGTGCTTTGATGGGTTCTAACATGCAACGTCAGGCTATTCCACTATTAAAACCAGAAGCTCCTATTGTAGGAACAGGTATTGAAGCCATTTCTGCTAGAGATAGTGGAGCAGTTATCATTGCTAAAGCAGATGGTATTGTTGATTATGTGGATGCCAGAAAGATTTTAGTAAAGACCAAAGGCGGCGTAGATACTTACTATTTAAGTGGCTTTGACCGTAGTAACGCCGGAACTTGTTATCATCAAGTACCAATTGTAAGAGCAGGAGATAAAGTTAAAAAAGATCAAGTCATTGCCGATGGTCCAAGTACCGAACATGGGGAAATGGCTTTAGGTAAAAATGTTCGTGTTGCTTTTATGAACTTTAATGGATATAACTACGAGGATGCTGTTATCTTAAATGAACGATTAGTTCGTGATGATGTCTATACTTCTATTCATATTCAAGATTATCAAATTGAATGCCGGGATACGAAGTTAGGACCAGAAGAATTTACCAGAGATATTCCAAATGTTAGTGAGGAAAATCGTAAGAACCTAGATGAAAATGGTATCATTGCTATTGGAACCGAAGTACGAGATGATGATATCTTAGTAGGTAAGGTTACGCCAAAAGGTATGGCAGAACTTACGTCTGAAGAAAAATTATTACATGCTATTTTCGGTGAGAAGACGCGTGAAGTTCGTGATACTTCTCTTCGTGTACCACATGGTGGTGGCGGAATTGTTCACGATATTAAAATCTTTACCAAGGAAGATACCGATGAACTTCCAGCGGGAGTATCTAAGATTATTCGTGTTTATATCGCTCAAAAGAGAAAGATTACCGTTGGTGATAAGATGGCTGGACGTCATGGTAATAAGGGTGTTATTTCCTTAGTATTACCAAGCGAGGATATGCCATATACGGCTGATGGTGAACCAATCGATATTTTACTTAACCCACTAGGTGTACCTTCTCGTATGAATATTGGACAGATTCTAGAGATGCATTTAGGTATCGCTGCAAAAGAGTTAGGTATTTATGTAGCAACCCCAGTATTTAGTGGTGCAACAAGAGAAGAAATTATCGATGCTTTAAAAGAAGCAAACTTAGATGAAGATGGAAAGACCGTTTTATATGATGGACGGACCGGAGAACCATTTGATCATCGTATTAGTGTAGGTATCATGTATATGATTAAGCTACACCACATGGTTGATGATAAACTTCATGCTCGTTCAACTGGGCCATATTCTATGGTTACACAACAACCACTTGGAGGAAAAGCTCAATTTGGTGGACAGAGATTTGGAGAAATGGAAGTTTGGGCACTTTATGCTTATGGTGCTGCTCACGTTCTTCAAGAGATGATGACCATTAAATCCGATGATGTGGTTGGTCGTGTAAAAGTTTATGAATCTATTGTCAAAGGAAGTCCTATTCCAAAACCAGGTATTCCAGAATCTTTCCGTGTGCTTATTAAGGAATTCCAAGCATTAGGTCTTGATATTAGTGTTTTAAATGAACATGGAAGATTTGTAGACTTAAAAGAATTAGAAGAAAATGATAAAGATTCTTATGGTAATGAAGAAGACCCTTCAGAAAAAGTAGAATCTAGTTTAATAACAGAAGATTCTAAAGAAGAAATGTTTGAAGATTACCATGATGACTTTGCCGAAGAAGATTTTGAATCCGTTGACGAAGAAATCGACTATGAAGATGATGAAGACGATGAATTTGAAGATGAAATGGATGAAGAGGACTTTGATGTTCCAGAAGAGGAACTTAAAGATTTGGAAGGGGATGAGCAATAATGGATGTTAATAATTTTGAAGGATTAAGAATTAGTATTGCTTCCCCTGAAAAAATCCGTTCTTGGTCTTATGGAGAAGTAAAAAAGGCAGAAACGATTAACTATCGTACTTTAAAACCAGAAAGAGATGGACTTTTCTGTGAGAAAATCTTTGGACCAACAAAAGATTTTGAATGTTCTTGTGGAAAATATAAAAGATTAAGATATAAAAATATTATATGTGACCGATGCGGAGTAGAGGTAACTCGTTCAAAAGTACGTCGTGAACGGATGGGACATATTGAGTTAGCTACTCCTGTCTCTCATATTTGGTTCTTTAAGGGAGTACCTTCTAGAATGGGACTTGTACTTGATATGAGCCCAAGAGATTTGGAAGAAGTATTATACTTTGTATCTTATGTTGTTCTAGATCCAGGACCAGCTCCTTTAGAGAAAAAACAAACCATTAGTGATAAAGAATATCGTGCCTACTATGAAAAATATGGAAATAGTTTCCGTGTTGGCATGGGTGCTGAGGCAATTAAAGAATTATTAATGGGTGTTGACTTACAAAAAGAAGTAGATGAAATCAAGAAAGAAATTGATCAAATTAAAGATTCTTCTTCTCAAAAAAGAACGCGTTTGATTAAAAGACTTGATATTCTAGATGCTTTCTTAGAGTCAGGAAATAAACCAGAGTGGATGATTTTGGATGCCCTTCCAGTTATTCCACCAGAGTTACGTCCAATGATTCAACTAGATGGTGGTAGATTTGCTACTTCTGATTTAAATGATTTATATAGAAGAGTTATTAACCGTAACAATCGTTTAAAGAAATTAATGGAATTAGGAGCTCCTAGTATCATTATTCAAAATGAAAAACGTATGTTACAAGAAGCAGTAGATGCGCTTTTCGATAATGGTCGTCGTGGAAGAAATATCACTGGAGCCGGAAATAGACCTTTAAAATCATTAAGTAGTATGTTAAAGGGTAAGCAAGGACGTTTCCGTCAAAACTTACTTGGAAAACGTGTTGACTATTCTGGACGTTCTGTTATCGTTGTTGGACCAAGCTTAAAGATGTATGAGTGTGGTATTCCAAAAGAGATGGCTCTAGAGTTATTTAAACCACATGTTATCAATGGTTTAGTTCAAAAAGAAATTGCTAGTAACATTAAAGTTGCTAAAAAGATGATTGAAAATCAAGATCCAAGAGTTTGGGATGTTGTTGAGGAAAAAATTAAAGAACATCCAGTTATGTTGAACCGTGCTCCAACTCTACACCGTCTTGGTATTCAAGCATTTGAACCAAAATTAATTGAGGGTAGAAGTATTCGTCTTCATCCACTTGTTTGTACCGCATTCAATGCTGACTTCGATGGAGACCAGATGGCTGTTCACGTACCGATTACAGAAGAAGCACAAGCAGAAGCACGTATTCTTATGTTAGGTGCTAATAACATCTTAAAACCATCTGATGGTAAACCTATCGTTACTCCAGGACAGGATATGGTATTAGGTAACTACTATATCACGATTGAAAAAGCAGGTCTTCCTGGTGAAGGTAGAGTATTTAAAAGCCCAGATGAAGCATTGATGTCTTATGAAAGAAGAGAAATTACGCTTCATACGAGAATTGCTATTCCTGTTCGCTCTTTTAAACATAAACTATTCCCAGATTCTTATATGGATAAATATTTAGTAACGACAGTCGGAAAAATTTTATTTAATGAGATTTTCCCAGATACTTTCCAATATATCAATGATGGAACAACTGAGAATATTGAAAAAGTTACTCCTGCTAAATATTTACTAGAAAAAGGAACAAATATTCCTGAAGCTATTTCAAAAATGGAATTAGTTCCCGCTTTTGCAAAAGGTGTTTTAACCAAATTAATTGCCCAAATCTATAAACGTTATCAAACAACGGAAACTTCTATCATGCTTGATAAGTTGAAAGATTTAGGATTTAAATATTCAACCCTTTCTGGTATTAGTATTGCCATTAGTGATATTAAACCATCTCGTCAAAAAGGCGAAATTGTAAAAGAAGCACAATCTTTAGTAGATGCTGTTAATAAACAATTTAAACGTGGTTTAATTACCGAAGATGAAAGATATCAAAAGGTTATTGCTATTTGGACGGATGCGAAAGGAAAAGTTCAAAAAGAATTGGAAGAAATGGTTAAAGAAGATAGCGAAAATCCAATTTGTATCATGATGACTTCTAAGGCCCGTGGAGATATGGGATCTTATACACAGTTAGTTGGTATGCGTGGATTATTCGGTAAACCAAATGGTAAATCGGAAGAAATCCCAGTAGTATCATCCTTCAGTGATGGAGTTACGATTAGTGAATTCTTCTTATCAACCCATGGTGCTCGTAAGGGAGCTGTTGATACAGCCCTTAAGACAGCCGATGCTGGATACTTAACTCGTCGTTTAGTTGATGTAGCGCAGGATATCATTGTTAAATCTGATGATTGTGGTACGGATAACGGTGTATTAGTAGAAGCATTTATTAACGAAAAAGATGGTACAGTCATTGAATCATTATATGATCGTATTGTTGGCCGTTATACAAGTAAAAAGATTGTTCATCCAGAAACCAAAGAAACGATTTGTGAAAGAAATACCTATATCACAGAGAATTTAGCAGATAAGATTATTGCAGCGGGTATTACCAAAGTACCAATTCGTACCGTTCTTACTTGTAAAGAAGATCACGGTGTTTGTCGTATGTGTTATGGACGTAACCTTGCAACAGGTACTATTGTAGAAGAGGGAGAAGCTGTAGGTATTATGGCTGCTCAATCTATCGGTGAACCAGGTACTCAGTTAACCATGCGTACTTTCAATACTGGTGGTGTTGCCGGAGACGATATTACACAAGGTCTTCCTCGTGTTCAAGAGTTGTTTGAATCTCGTAATCCAAAAGGAAAAGCTACTATTTCTGAAATTAATGGAGTAGTAAGTGAAATCGAAGAAGGAAATGGGAACTTTGTTGTCTATGTTAAAAACGATGTAGAAACAAAGAAATACACGACCCATTATGGTGCGAAATTATGTGTAGAAAAAGGTCAAGATATTAAGGCTGGTGAAAGAATTACCTTTGGTGCTATTAGCCCTAAAGAATTACTTGCTGTTACTGACCCAATTACCACACAACAATATATCTTACTTGAAATTCAGAAAGTTTACCGTTCTCAAGGTGTTGATATTTCTGATAAGCACGTTGAAATCATGGCAAAACGTATGATTTCTAAGATTAAGATTATTAATTCTGGAGATTCTTATTTCTTACCTGGAACAATGGTAAATTATAATAAATTTACTGAGACCAACCAAAATTTAATTTTGGAAGGAAAAATTCCAGCAAAAGGAGTACCAGTATTACTTGGTATTACCAAAGCGTCTCTAGAGACAGATTCCTTCTTATCAGCAGCTTCTTTCCAAGAGACAACACGTATCTTAACAGATGCCGCTATCCATGGAAAAGTAGACTACTTACAAGGATTAAAAGAAAATGTTCTTCTTGGAAAATTAATTCCTGCTGGAACAGGGGCTAGAAAATATCGAAATGTAGATTATGATTTAACCCTAGAAAACCTTAAGGAAGAACCATTAGAAGCTTTAGAACAAGAATTTGTTGATTAAAAGAATTAGAGTTTTCTAATTCTTTTTTTGGTTAGAAGAATATCCTTTTTAAGCATTTTATGATAGAATGATAAGTAGGTGGTATGAATGAATAAAAAAAGACTACATCTTATTGTAGAACTTTTAATTATAGCCTTATCATGGGTTTCTATCCTGTTAGATTTTTCCATTATTCCTGTCCTTATTATTTTTCTAGGACTTGTTTCTATTGTTCTTTTAGTAGAGGATAAAGAGACTGTAGAACCTAAAAAGATAGAAGAGGAAAAAGAAAAAGTTGAAGAAGAGACAAAAATAGAAGAACCTGTACCGGAAACATCTGATAAGGTTCTTGATTTTCCTCCTGATTTTGATGAGTCAAAATTTGTGAAAAACATTTTTCTATTATACCGAAATATTCAAAATGATTTTATGAATTTTGAATATGAAACATTGATGGACCGATTAGGGATTGAAATGTATGAACAATTTTCAAAACAGATGAAACATTTAGAGGATACAGGAAGACAATCTGTTCATAAAAATATGGAATTTCAAAAAGCCCAAGTGATGTCTTATACGCAAGGAAAAGACTGTGATAAAGCGGTTGTTAATCTTTCTTTATTAGAAGATAAATATATGAAAAAAATGGAAGAACCTTTTAGGCTTACTTCCGCTCGTGTTCGTTATGAGAGTTGTTATGCTTTGACAGTGTTGAAGCACCATCGGAAAAAAGTATTTCGAAAATGTGCGTATTGTGGTGAGAAATTACAGGGAAATCCAACTGTATGTCCCCATTGCAATAAAATGTTATTAGAATCTTCAGAACATTGGATTTTAAAGGATTTAAAACTGGTTTGTAGTCATTCCTATCAGGAGATAAAAAAGGAAAAAGATTAAGCTTCTTTTTCCTTTTTTCCTTGATAAGTATCATGGGCTACTAAGTATTTATCGATATCATTTAAAATCGTAACTTTCTTGGTAATCCAAGTAGGTGCGATTAGGTCTTCTATTTTAGGATCTCCCGTTAGTCTATGAATGACGATTTCTCCTCTTAAATATTCTAGTTGTTTGGCAGTAATTTCAATATACTGATCCCGTGATAAAAGAGGAAAAGGATTTTCTTCATACATTTTTCCTAGCTTTGTATTTTTTAAGATAGAAAGCATATGAATTTTAATGCCTTGAATATCTAGTGTATTTAAATATTTTACCGTTTCTATCATCATTTCTTCCGTTTCCCCAGGAAGACCATTAATGATATGAACGACAACAAAAATATTCCTTGCTCTTAACTTTTTTACCATTTCTTCAAAGCAAGAAAGGCTATGACAGCGATTAATCAACTTAGAAGTTTTTTCATGAATCGTTTGAAGTCCAAGTTCTACAGTAAGAAATGTTCTTTTAGAAAGTTCTTCTAAGTAATCGAGACATTCCTCGGTAATAGCATCTGCTCTTGTTGCAATAGAAAGTCCAACAACATCGGGAAGAGATAAAATAGGTTCATATTTTTCTTTTAAAACAGAAACAGGAGCATAGGTATTGGTATGGGCTTGAAAATATCCAATATATTTACTATCTGGCCATTTTTTTAACATCATTTCTTTTACTTGCTCGAATTGAACGAGTAGGGGATCTTCCTTCTTTCCTGCATATTCCCCACTTCCTAAAGAAGAGCAGTAAATGCATCCTCCCGTTCCTACAGAACCATCAATATTTGGGCAAGTAAAACCAGCATTTAAACTAACTTTAAATACTTTAGAATGAAATTTATGTTTATAAAAATAGTCTAATGTATGATATCTCTTATTGGTATCAGAATAGGGAAATGGATTTTTCATAGCGCCCTCCTAACGGTTATTATATCATGTTAAGAAAAATAAAAAAATAGTGAAAATTGGTATAATCTTTGCCCAAGCTATGTTTTTTTTGCTATAATGATACTGGAGGTTAGTATGAAAAAGGATAAGTTATGGAAAGTGATTTTCGTTTCACTTATAATTTTAATTGGTCTTAGTTGGATCTTACCGACGAGTTCTTTTAATGATGGTGTTTTTTCCCATACAGGGTATGAGCCACTAGGACTTTTAGATATTATTTTTGCGCCTTTTCAGTTCTTTAACTGGGATTTTGTAGGAACGCAACTATTTACGGATGGAACAACCGTAACAGCGTTTACCTATACATCTATTTTATTAGTCATTTTAACAACAGGTATGTTTTATCAAGTCTTAAGAAAAACTGGAGCTTATGGAAAACTAGTCAATCAGTTAGCTCAAAACCTAAAGACGAAAAGAGTTGGTTTCTGGATTGGAACTGCCATTTTCTTCTTTCTTTTTGCTTCTTTAGTGGGGGTCAAAATATTAGCTTTTATTTTAATTCCTTTCTTTGTTGATATTTTATTAGAACTAAAGCATTCAAGAATGTCTACGTTTGCGGCAACCTTTTTTCCTTGCTTGCTCGGAACAGCTGTTTCTTTAACCGGTTCTAATGTAACGGGTATTAACAATATTATGTATTCTTTAGATATCCAAAGTGATCTCATTTTAAAGGGCATTTTCTTTCTTTTATTCCTCATTATCTTTCTTCTTTATTTAGTGTATAAGAAAGAGCCTGTTTTAGAGAAAAAAGAAGAAGAAAAAATTCCTGTATCTAATCGAAGTTATGCACCAATGATTTTAGTATTCGTTTTCTTTTTTCTAATATTATTAGTAGGTAGTTTTAATTGGTACTATATCTTTGGAACAACTAGTGTGACAGATGCTTATGAGAATTTAATGTCAACATCTATTGGAGAGTATCCTATTGCGATGAATTTGTTTGGTATGATGGAGCCATTTGGATATTGGACAGGATTTACCATTAGCGCTATTTTGCTTTTAGCTTCTGGTATCATTGCTTTTATCTATTCGCTTTCTCGAGCAGATTTTATAGAGTGCTTAAAAGATGGAATGAAGAGAATGATAAAGCCTGCATTAGCGGTTCTTCTAGCTTCTCTTACGATGGTTATCGTATCTAAGTCTGGATCTAGTTTTTTACTTACTATTATTGGCTTTGTCTATGACCATGTAACGCAGTTAGCGGTTCCTATTACGACATTAGCTACGACTATTTATGGATATTTTATTAGTGATTATTTTGGGGTATCTTCGATACTATCTAGTTTGATTAATAACTTTGATGTTACTTTTACATCCTTAGCTGTTCTTACTATGCAGTATACTCATGGGTTAATCAGTTTAGTTGCTCCTACTAGTCTTTTTTTGGTAGCTGGTCTTAGTTATCTAGAGATTCCTTATCAAAAATGGTTATCCTATGTATGGAAATTAGTTCTTCTTTTAGCGGTCATTACGATTGTTTCTCTTACTATTATTAATGTTGTTTCGGCATAGATATGACATATGTTCTTAATAATCAAGAATACGAAGTAGTGATTGAGAAGAAGAATAATAAGAATTCCTATATTCGAATAAAAGATGACTTAAAAATTTATGTCTCTACTTCTCGGTATAGTACAAAAAAAGACATTCAAAGAATGTTAGAAGAAAACGAGAAGGCCTTAGAGAAGATGGTTGCTAAAAAAAGGATGCAACTAGAGAAAAAAGAGAATTTCTTTTATTTAGGAAATTCTTATGATATAATTGAGGTATCTATCATGGACGGGGTTGAGATAGAAAATGATAAAATTTATACCCCAAATAAAGAAGCACTAGAAAAATGGAAAAAGACGCAAATTGAAGAGATTTTTAAGCAACACTATCTAGAGCAGTGGCAGAAATTTGAAGAAGCAGATAAAATCCCTCAGTTAAAAATTCGTTCTATGAAGACTAGATGGGGAGTATATAATAGAAAGAATCATTCTGTTACTTTGAATTCCCATTTAATTGAATATTCTTTAGAAAAACTAGATTATGTTATTATTCATGAATTTAGTCATATTGTTCATTTTGACCATTCCAAAGCTTTTTGGCAATTGGTTTCGAAATACTGTTTCAATTATAAACAGATTAGAAAAGAATTAAAGGAGTAGGAGGATACTATGAAGGTATGGAAAAGATTTAGTTATCTATTACTCATTGTTGTTTTATTGGGAAGCCAGGTAGCTCTTCCTGATTTTGTTCCGCAGATTGAAGCGAAATCTTTAAAAGATTTACGCCAAGAATTAGCGGATATGGAAAAAAAGTATGAAGAGAATAAAAAAGAACAACAAGCTACCCAAGCAGAAATTGATAAAGCAAATGCCAATATAAAAAAATTAACGAAAGAAAAGATGGAAATTGAGGCGGATATTGATGACCTAACAGCTTCTATTGAGCAGACGAATAAAGATATTGCTGCCAAAAATGAAGAGATTAAAGATATTATTGCTTATTATCAGTTGTCAGCTACGGGCGAAGATGCTTATTTAGAGTATGTCTTTACAGCGACCGATTTTACCGATTTTATTTATCGGATGGCTATTGCTGAACAACTTAGTGATTATAATGATTCCCTCATTGAAGAATATCAAAATTTGATTTTAGAAAATGAGGAGAAAAAAGAAACTTTATCCAATAAAGTAGTTGAATTAAATAGTAAAACAAAGGAATTAGAAAAAACACTTGCTAGTTTAAAAGTGGATTTAAGTAAAACGGTGGAAGGGGCTGTAGATATTGAAACAGAACTAAAAACCATTCGAAAGAATCTTGAAAACTACGAAAAGACTTATAAAGAATTTAAATGTGATGAGTCTGAAGATTATCAAGCTTGTTTAGCGAGACATCCTGATCAACTCCCACCAGATACCGCTTTCTTTAGACCTGTTATTTCTGGGCGCGTTTCTAGTAACTATGGAATGAGAACTTATTGGCTAAATGGTCAAAAATTAACAGAAGGTCATGCGGGAATTGACTTTGCTGTTCCTCATAATACGAATGTCTATTCTGTAGCTGCTGGTAGAGTAGTAGCTATTTATAACAAATTAAGTTGTGGAGGAAACCAAGTTTATATCGCGCATACGGTTAATGGAAAGAAGTATACATCTGGTTATATGCACCTAGCTTCTATTAAAGTGAAAGTAGGAGATGTTGTTACTTCTGATACCGTTATTGGTAAAAGTGGTGGTGTTCCAAGTATTGAAACCTGGGATCACTGTTCAACGGGTGGACATGTTCATTTACAAATGGCAACTGGTCACTATATGATTGATTATTTATCTTGGAGTGGTTATAGTTCTCGTACCTTTAATCCACGAAATGTAGTAAATGCTCCAGCTTTAGGAAAATCTTTCACCAGTAGAACGCGTAAGTATTAATCGACATTTTTTACAAGGAACTTCTGCTATTCTAAAAATAGGTGATAGTATGAAGGTAAAAGTGTTTGATGAAAGTCATGAAAAAGATTTAGAAGAGGATATCAATGATTTTATTGAAGATGTGAAAGTTGTTGATATTCAATATCAAGTAGCGGTGTCTTTATTTGGTGAAGAGCAAATATACTGCTTTTCAGCCTTGATACTCTATGAATAAACTATTAGAAATTCTAATAGTTTTTTTGTTTAAAAAGAAATTTTTTCGCACACTATAAACATAGAATATAGAAGGAGGAAAGATATGTTTCAAAATTTTTCAGAAGAGGCAAGAAAGACAATCACCGTTGCGAAGCAAGAGATGCAATCCTTAAAACATCCTTATGTTGGATCTGAACATCTTTTGTTAGCTATTTTGAAATCCAAAGAAAATATTTCCTCTCGTCTTAAAGAATACTCTTTATCCTATGAAAATTTTAAAGAAGAGCTAATCAAGACGATAGGTTGTGGAAAGACAAAAAGTGAATGGTTTTTATATACTCCTATTTTAAAAAATGTTTTTGGAAATGCGATAGAAATCAGCCGTGAATGTAATTCAGAAGTAATGGTAGAACATCTTCTCATGGGACTATTAGAAGAAGGAGAAGGAATTGCCATTCGCATTCTTTTAAATATGGGAATCGATATTGATAAGATGTATCACGATTTTATTATGAAACCATCTAAAAAAGGAAAAAAGAAAAAACTGTTAATTGAAGAATTAGGAATCGATTTCACAGAAAAAGCAAGTAGGGGAGAATTTGATCCAGTCATTGGTAGAGAAAAAGAACTAAAAAGAATGATGGAAATCCTAACCCGACGCAATAAGAATAACCCTTTATTAATCGGCGATGCAGGAGTGGGAAAAACGGCTATTATTGAAGAATTAAGTAGAAGAATTGTAAGTGGTGAAGTACCTAGTAAACTTTTAAATAAAAGGGTAATTAGTGTAGATATGGCTTCTTTAGTAGCAGGAACGAAATACCGAGGAGAATTTGAAGATAAAATTAATAAATTGATTAAAGAAGTTGAAGAAAGTGATGAATTCATTCTCTTTATTGATGAAATTCATACGTTAATAGGAGCAGGAGGAGCAGAAGGAGCAATTGATGCTTCTAATATTTTAAAGCCTGCTTTAGCGCGTAATAAGATGCACTGTATTGGAGCAACAACTACCCTAGAGTATAAAAAATATATGGAATCTGATAAAGCCTTAGATCGAAGATTTCAAACGATATTAGTAGAAGAACCGTCGATGGATACTGTGAAGAATATTTTATTAGAATTAAAGCCTATTTATGAGAAGTATCATCATGTGACGATGAGTGAAGATATTTTAAATCTCTTAATCCGTTTGACAGATAAATATTTATTCAATCGTAAAAATCCTGATAAAACAATTGATATTTTAGATGAAGTATGCGCACATGCTAATCTAAAAGAAAATAAGAAAGTAAAGAAATACCGAGAGTTATCTACTGAGTTAAAAGAAATGATTGATTGTAAAAAAGAATCAATTATTGAACAAAATTTTGAGCAAGCTATTCGCTATCGTGAACAAGAAAATCATATTCGGCATGATATGAATGAGTTAGAACTAGAAATTTCTCATCAAGGATATGGAACAGTTACCAAAAAAGATTTAGAGGAAGTTTTAAAAATGAAAATCGATATGCCAATTTATGAATTAGAAAATAGTCAAAAAAAGAAAAAGACTTTCCAGAAAACGTTGAGTCAAAAAATTATAGGCCAAGAAAAAGCCATTTCTGATTTATTAGATATCTATTTTCAAAATCTAGGAGAACATCACTGTTATGGTGTTTTGTTTTCAGGTAGTAGTGGTGTAGGGAAAACGGTTTTAGCGGAAGAATTTGGTCACTTATTTTCTAATCATGTCGTTCGTCTTGATATGAGTGAATATAGTGAGCCTCATGCGATTAGTAAATTGATTGGTTCTCCGGCTGGGTATGTTGGTTATGAAGATGCCAATCATGCCTTTGAAGAAATTAGAACGAATCCCTTTAGTGTGTTGATTCTAGATGAAATGGAAAAAGCTCATCCTAAAGTTCTAAATCTTTTCTATCAAATTTTAGATAATAGTGAGATCAAAGATTCGCATGGGAATACGATTGATTTTCACAATGTCATTATTCTTCTTACGACCAATGTTTTTCAAAAGAAAGAATTGGGTTTTGGTAAGAAAAGTGAACCGTTAGAAGAATTAAATGAAACCTTTGGCGTTCCTTTTATGAATCGCTTGGACGGTGTCATTTTCTTTAACGATTTAACCGAAGAAGTTCTCTATCAAATTCTAGAACAAAAGGTAAAAGAAATAAAAACGGAGCATTCGGTATCCTTAACGAAAAAAGAAAAGCAAGAAATTATAGAAAAAAGTCATTTTGAGGAGTATGGCGCACGGCAAATATCGACTCTTTTAAGAAAATTTTACCCAAAAATTCCTATTCAGACAAAAAACTAAAAAAAATTTCAAAATACTATTCCAAAAATTAAATTTATGATATAATGAGTTTAAGATGAAGGTGATAGGATGGATATCTTAGATGAAATAAGAAGCAATCTAGCTACCAACGCAAATCTAACAGACGAGGTAAAAGATAAGATGCTTGAACTCACTGTCCTTTTTCATCAAAAATTTCCAGACGTTAGTCTAGAAAGATTAAAAGAAAAAATAAAAGATGTAAAGTTGGGGAAAATAGGGGTTTTTGAAAGAAAAGGTCCTGTTATCTATGATTCTGTAAAAAATGAAATCTGCTTTAGTAGTAAGAAACTTCAGGGAGATTATGATGCGAATCATCTTATGATGAAAGGCATTTTGGGAATGATTTCTTCCTATGAAGACTACTATGGTTTTAATAAAGATGGCCGATTAAGAGCTTTAAATATTGGTTATACTGAGTTGTTAGCAAATTTTCTTGTCGGAAACGAGGGTACTTGTGATTATGAGGAAGAATTGTTAGCAACCAATTTGATTAGTCAAATTATTGGTCAAGATGTATTGTTTGATGCCTATTTTCATAATGATTCTGATGTAATCTTTAAGAAAATGTTAGAAGTGGAGGTTGGTTAATCATGACGAAAACCCAAGAAGTATTCGATCAGTTAAACTACTTCACTACCGCAAAAGAATCTGGAACGACGTATTCTGATGCTTTTGCTAATGCTTTAGATATGTTATCTTCTATTTATGTGGAAAAGATTCGTCAGGGAAAATGTTCTGAGGAAGAAATTGATAATTTTGCTTCTATGTTACCAAATAATAAAGAGACGGTAGGAGACCCTAATATGCATCCAGATAGCATTGCTCTTACGCAGACAAAGTTTAATGAAGCCGTTAAAATCGCTATGTTATCTTCTAAAATTGAACAAGAAGAAGCTGTTTCAAAAACACGATAAGACTAAAGGTTTATCCTTTAGTTTTTTTCTTGGAAATCCAAAGGATATCTATTTCTTTCTTTGGTTATTTATGGTAGAATGAATATATTGGAGGTGTCTTTATGACCAATAAAGAATTAGCAGATTTATTATTGCCAGGTGTTGATTCCGATATTAGTAAATATGAAAAAAAATATCCTGCAAGAGATCTAGGTGAGAAAGCAGTAGTTACTCGTTTTGCGCCTTCTCCAACAGGATTTGTCCATATGGGATCTCTTTTTCAATCTTTTATTTCTAGAAAAGTAGCTAGTGATACAAATGGCGTTTTCTTTTTACGGGTTGAAGATACAGATCAAAAAAGATTAGTAGAAAATAGCGTAAAAGGAATTGTTGATGATTTAAGAAATTTTGAGATTGAAATTGATGAAGGAATGCTTAACGAAGAAGAGGAAAAGGGACTTTACGGCCCTTATATACAAAGCAAACGTAAAGATATCTATCAATCTTATGTCAAATATTTGTTAGAGCAAGGAAATGCTTATCCCTGCTTTTGTAGCGCAGAAGAAATAGAAGAAACTAGACTTTTACAAGAGAAGAAAAAGCAAAGAATTGGATATTATGGTAGATTTGCGAAATGTCGTCGTTTAACACCAGAACAAATTCAGGAAAAAGTAGAAAATGGAGAACCTTATATCATTCGTTTAAAATCGCATGGAGATTTTGATAACAAGATAAAAGTTCATGACTTAATTAAAGGAAATCTAGAATTTCCAGAAAATGATTTGGATATAGTCATTTTAAAATCTGATGGTCTTCCAACTTATCATTTCGCTCATTTAGTAGATGATCATTTAATGAGGACAACTCATGTTATTCGGGGAGATGAGTGGTTAAGTTCACTTCCTCTTCATATTCAACTTTTTCAAACTTTTGGATTTGAGGCTCCTAAGTATGCTCATATTTCTCCTATTATGAAAGAGGAAAATGGCATTAAAAGAAAACTTAGTAAACGGAAAGACCCAGAAGCTGCAGTTAGTTATTATCATGAAAAAGGAATTCCCGTAGAGGCTGTAAAACTTTATTTAATGACGCTTGCTAATACCAATTTTGAACAGTGGTATGACTGCAATAAAGATAAGACTTTAGCAGATTTTCCATTTGATTTCAAAAAAATGTCTAGTAGTGGAGGACTTTTCGATGTTGAAAAACTACTCAATATTTCTAAAAATTATATTAGTCGCTTAAAAGCAGAAGAAGTATACGATGGACTTCTTCATTGGTCAGAGGCTCATGATTTAGAATTTTATTCTGTTTTAAAGAATCATAAAGAGTACGCTATTCAGGTTTTTAATATTGAAAGAGAACAAAAGAAACCTAGAAAAGATTATAGTTGCTATTCTGATATCAAAGAACAGACTTGGTATATGTTTGATGAGTTATATGAGACGCATGAAAAAGAATATCCTTTCCAAACCATCTCTGATCCAAAAGAAATTTGTCAAATTCTTACAAGTTACTTAGAGAAGTATTATCACGAAGAGGATACCAAAGAAGAATGGTTTGAACATATGAAGGATTTAGCAGAAGAATTTGGATATGCTAGAGAAGTAAAAGAATATAAGGAAAATATGGAATCTTATAAGGGACATATTGGAGATATCAGTCTTGTTTTACGAATTGTGTTAACGACGAAATCGATGACTCCAGACCTATATGACATTATGACTATTTTAGGTCATGATAGAGTTATCGAAAGATATCAGTCTTGGATAAAAGGAAATGAATAAAAAATCAATAATAATATAGTAGAGGTGAAGTATGGACATTCTTACTATATTATTATTTTTTTTGCGAAATTTTTCTATTCCTGTCTCTATTTATGAATATCAAGTATCTAATCCCATAAGATATATTGAGGTTTTAGGTTCTAATCAAGTGACAGTGACATCAGGGGAAGAGACTTTCTTGATTCCTAAAGGAGATCACTGGTTAGATTTAAATAATTACTATGAAGTAGATGCTTTTTCTATCTCTGGTGAATTTGAAGAAATTCGTTTTTATTATCAGGAAGAGTTAGTAGCTACTATTCATTCAACTGGTAAAACCAATTACCAGGCTGAAGATATGTTCTTAGAAAATCAATATTCTTTTTATCGTTTTTTAAAAGAACAAGAAAGTAGAGTAGGTTATACATTTTTTAAATCTTATCAAAAATGGGTACCCATGCTAAGATTATCTAGTTTTGTCGAAGCAATAGTAGAAAATCCAAAAAGGTGTTAAAGTAGGAATGGAGAGTGATAAAGTGCTAGAAATTCAAACAGAATATCGGGAGGGAATTTTGTTTGTAAGACTCCTTGGAAAACTAGTAGAAGATACCGTTTTTTCTCTTCAAAAAGAGGTAGAACAATGGAAGCAAGAGGGTTTTTCCAATATTGTTTTTAATCTAAATGATTTAGAAGAAATCGATTTATCTGGTATCCAAACTTTTTTTGAACTGTACCAGATGATTCATGATAAGTCTGGTCATAGTCTTATTTGTGGTATGAACCATCACGTTAATGAAAGTTTAAAAAAATATCGGATTCTCAATTATATCTATGAGATATCCGATGAATTAAATGCAATTAAGGTGATGAAATGGAACAACTAGAGCTGGAAGCTCTTATTTTAGAACATGAAAAACTAATCTATTCAATTATGAAGTATTTTCCGAATTATCCAAATAAAGAAGATTTGTTTCAAGTAGGATGCATTGGGTTAATAGAAGCACATTATCATTATAAAAGTGATCGTCATACCAAGTTTTCCACTTATGCGTATAGTTATATTTTAGGAGAAATGAAAAAACTAGTACGAGAAGATAGGGGAATTAAGGTTAGTCGAATGACTCACTCTCTTCATTTAAAAATTGAAAAAGCAAGTATTCTTTTATCGCAACGTTTGATGCGAGAACCGACCGTCCGAGAAATTGCTTCCTTTTTAGAAGTAGAGGAAGAACTCGTAGTAGAGGCCCTTTATAGTAGTAGTGCTTTACTAGATGTGGATGAAATTCCTGTCAGTGTGACCGAAGACATTGATAATCAAATCTATTTAAGAGAAGAACTTCAAGAATTAAGTAGTGAAGAATTAGAAATTTTAAATAGAAGGTATATGGAAGATCGTACTCAATCTGAAACCGCTAAACTCTTAGGAATTAGCCAAGTTCAAGTTTCTAGAAAAGAGAACAAAGCAATTCAAAAGTTAAAAAACAAATTAGTTGCCTAAAAAATATTGAAAAAGGTATCTATTTATGTTAAAATCAAGATGTAGCGTGTTTTGGAGTAGTACTCAAGAGGCTGAAGAGGCGCCCCTGCTAAGGGTGTAGGTCGGGTTAAACTGGCGCGAGGGTTCAAATCCCTCCTGCTCCGCCATTGGTAGGTATAACCGTTGATTTTCAACGGTTTTTATTTTTCCCTTTTATTTTACCGACTATTCACCGACTATTTTTTATGCTGAAAAAGATTTGAATAACGAAAATAGAAATATTATTAGTAACAATTTAATATAGAAAATGTATTAAATGAAAATATGTAAAATGATATATACAGAATTTTAAAATAATGAAAAAGGTCATTTTTAAGTTGAAATAGTATTAATTTAATGATATAATGTACTTGTGACTGATCCTAGGCTTCTGTATGAACCTAGGACTTTTTGTTGAAGGAAGATGGAAAATGACAGCAAAAAAATTTAAAACTTATGATCAACAAATCGCGATGTTGAAAAAAAGAAAGTTAAATATCGTGGATGAAACATCGGCGAAATCTATGTTAGAGAGCGAAAATTATTATAACGTTATCAACGGCTACAAAGAACCATTCTTAGATAAACGTTATAAAAAAGAAAGATATAAAAAAGGTGTTACTATTGAAGAGATATATTCTCTATATCTTTTTGATAGAGATTTGCGTAGTATTTTTTTTAAATATATTTTAATTGTAGAAAATACATTACGTTCTTTAATTGCATATAATTTTTCTAAAGAACATGGATATGATAATTATTTAAAATTTTCTAATTTTGATACATTAAAGCAAATTACAAGTAAAGACGCAGTTCTAGAAGAAAGAGCGACCAAAATTCATTCATTGATTTCTAAACTTCAAAAAGACATTGCAGATACCATTACTAAAAAAGAGTATATGAATCATTATGTTATGGAATATGGTTATGTTCCATTATGGGTATTAGTTAATACTATTTCTCTAGGAGAACTCAGTTCATTTTATACTTTAATGATTCCAAAAGAAAGGATAGAAGTGGCAAAACATTGGAATATTAATGAAGGTGATTTAAGAGATTATATAAATAACTTAACATTTTTTAGAAATTTATGTGCACATGATGATCGTTTGTATAATGCAAGGACACACAAGGGCACTAATAAAAAACTATTTTATATTCCAGATACAACATATCATTCGAATTTAGGAATTGCTAAAGATAAATTTGGAAGATATGTATCTGGAAAAAACGATTTATTTTCACTGATGATAGTTTTGAAAATATTATTAGATGAACAAGAATTTAATACACTATTTAATAAAATAAATGGATTAGTTATTAGATTGAAACTGAAACTTCAAAGTATATCATATTTGGATATAATAAAGACAATGGGATTTCCAAGTAATTGGCAAGACATAAAAAAGCCTTAGGTTCACGCAGAATCCTAAGGTCATAAAATATTATTCCCATAAAATTAAAAATATTACATGCTTTTAGAAAGAAATATTATGTTTTTTTGAAATCCTTTTTAAGGATTTTTTCTTTGTCTTTTTTTAAAAGCATGGTATACTGAATAGTAGGTGATGGTATGAAAAAATATTTATATAACTATATAAAAGAGGTAGATACTCTTTTAGAAAAAGAAACGGTACCTGAAGATGTCATTGCAAATCATTTAATCAAAATAGAATTTTTTCAACATGAAAGACAAATTCATCTTTTTGTGACATTAGCTTATGCTTTATTTGCTATTGTTAGTTTTGCGGTTTCTACCTTTGAGCCCATGTTTGTCTTTATTGGAATTATTTTGGTTTTATTTTTAGTTCCTTATGTTCTACATTATTTTCATTTAGAAAATGGTGTACAATACTTGTATAAACAGTATGATGAGATGCTAAAGAAGGTAGAAAGATGAAAAAAGTCCTTTTCTTCTTATGTCTCTTTTTTTCTAGTACCCTTGTCTATGCCCTTCCAAAAATAAGTTCTACAAATGTTTATCTTTATCAAATGGATAAAGGAGAAGTCTTATATGAAAAAGAGGCATCTAAAGAAGTTTCGATTGCTAGCCTTACTAAAATTATGACGGCGTCTGTTGCTTTAGAACTAATAGATAATCTAGATGAGACAGTAACACTTACTAGTAAAGATTTTAAAGGCTTATGGGAAGCGAATGCATCACAGGCAGGATTTAAAGTGGGAGAAAAAGTAACCTACCGAGATCTTTTATATGGACTATTACTTCCTAGTGGGGCAGAGTGTGCTTTAGCGCTTTCTAATCATCTAGTGGGAAGTGAAGAGGCTATGGTTCAAAAGATGAATGAAAAAGCTGCTTCTTTGAATCTTTCTCATACTCATTTTCAAAATACGACTGGATTAGATGAAGAAGGACATTATTCTACGGCCGAAGAAGTATCGATTATTCTTTTAGATGCTTTAAAGAAGGATGATTTTAAAGAAGTTTTTACTTCCCGGGAATATGACACGAGTAATGGAAAACATCATTTTTTAAGTACGCTAGAAAAAAATGTTCAAAACTATGATATTGATGTATCTTATATCAAAGGAAGTAAAACAGGTTATACTTATGATGCAGGTCTTTGCTTAGCTAGTATTGCAGAAGAAGGGGAAAATCACTATTTGTTAATTACCTTAGGAGCAGATTATAAGTCTAAAATCCCTTATCAGGTATTAGATAGTGATGCATTATATCGCTATTTCTTTAATTCTTATGCTTATCAAAAAATACTAACCAAAGGAGAAAAATTAAAGACTATTGTTGATGAAAACGGGGAAGAACATACTTATTATGCTACAAAAGATGTAGAACTTTATTTACCAAAAGATACTTCTATCCAAACAAAATATGAAGGATTAGAACTTCTTACTTATGATATGAAAAAAGGAGATAAAATAGGGGAGTTTGTCGTTTCTAATGGAGAGAAAGTACTTGCCCAAGAAACGTTTTATTTAGAAGATGTGATTGTAAAACCAAAAGAGATTCCTTGGACCCTACTGCTTACCATTTTAGGTATCCTTCTTTTCCTAGGAATTCTTATCAAGATTAGTAGGAGAAAAAAGAGAAAGAAAAAAGCTATTCATCATTGAAATAGCTTTTTTTAAAATCTTCCTTTTTCTTTTTCTAACCAAATAAGGAAAGCTCCGATTAATCCAGGAAGAGAACAGATAAAGAAAGTTGCTAGGGTAAAATCTGTTCCACTTCTTTTCAGAATAACCATATAGATAATGGCTTGAATGATAATAAGACCAACACCTGATAGTACTTTTACATTCCAACTATGCATAAACATATACAACACCTACCTATATAATTCTTTTTTTAAAGATTCTAGATTGTTCTTCATAATGTTAAGATAATCTAAATTCTCATTATATTCCTCTTCTGTTCTTGTATATAAAGTATCTAGTTCGATTAATTCTATTTTTTCTTCTTCTTGCATCTTTCGAATGGTGTCGCTTATTTTTTCTCCTTGAACAGTATAGATAAATTGAATATCCTCTTTTTTGATTAAGTCTTTAACTGTTCGAATAGTACGGTCAGATAATTTTTCATTTTCTTCTAACGAAATGACATCTATTCCATATTTTTTTAGGTAGAGGAATGCATCATTACTAACCACAATCGTTTTTCTCGTTGATCTTGCAGCCATGTCTTTATAGTCTGCATCTAATTGAATTAAATCTTGTTTTAAGGATTGGTACTTTTCGTTGATATCATTGATAAGATAAGTACTAGTTGTATATTCTTCAAATCCTTTTTTAATATCATTAGCAACAGTAAGAAGATTCATAGGATCAAGCCAAATAGCTTCAAGACTTTGTTCTTCTAATGTCGTTGTTGGGATAGAAGAAGAGGCATCAATAATTTTTAACTTTTTATTGTGTTCTCTCATTTTCGTAAAATAGGTTTGTTCTTTTTCATCTAATCCTAAAAAGATAAATAAGTCGTCTTTACTATAATCTTTTAATAATTTATCACTTACTTTTTCCTCTTTTGTACTTCCATTAGGATAGATACTTTCAATGGTACTATGGTCTTGATACATTCTTTCTACAATATATTGAATAGGATAAGCAGTTGTACGAATATGGATATCTTCCATAGTATCATTTTCTAAACAACCAGTCAGTAAAAATAATAGAATGAATACAAAAAATTTTAATTTCTTCACTTTTTATCTCCTTTTGATGACAGGATCATAGCCAATGGTTCCCCAAGGACTACACCGCCATATTCTTTTTATCGTTAAAAAACTACCCTTAAGGGCACCGTATTCTTGGATAGCTTCTATGCCATAATTAGAACAAGTGGGAATATGCTTACAGTATCCATGCCAAGGACCTGGAATCATTTGATAAATTTTAATTATTCCAATTAGAATATGTTTCATAGTTAGCACCAAAAACATTATACTAAAAAACCTCAAAAAAGTAAAACACAAATCCTTTTTTTTGATATAATATGGATAGTAGAAGGGAGGATTAAAATGGAGGTATTAGAAAGATTACAAATTCCTTATCATAATGAAAAAATTTATCAAAAAGCTTTTACCCACACTTCTTATGCCCATGAAGCAGGTTGTGAGAGTTATGAGCGATTAGAGTATTTGGGAGATGCCGTTTTAGAGCTTATTATGAGTGAATATTTATATAAAAATACGGATGAGCCAGAAGGAAAAATGACAAAACTAAGAAGTTATTATGTCTGTGAGAATGCTTTATATGAATATTCTATCTTATTAGGTTTTAATGAAGAGTTATTGCTAGGTAAAGGGGAACTAGAAAGAGACGGTAAACATAATCGGGCCATTGTTGCGGATATTTTTGAAGCTTTTATAGGGGCATTATTCCTAGATTGTGGCATAGAAGAGGTACGAAAGTTTATCTATCAACATATTATTCCTTTAATAGAAAATAAGAGTATTGATTTTACTAATGATTATAAGTCTGTTTTACAAGAACTTGTTCAAACGGATAAGAAGAGTTTAGAGTATGTAGTAGTAGATGAAAAAGGACCAGCTCATGATAAAGAGTTTAGTGTCATTGTTAAAATCGATGATATTACGTATGGTTCAGGAGTAGCTCATAGTAAGAAAGAAGCTGAACAGTTAGCAGCTAAGGATGCCCTACAAAAGGCTCAAAACGGTATTTAATGGTTGAGAAAAGAAAAATTCTATGTTAAAATAAATGAACAGAAAGGGAGTGTAACATGGGAAGATTTCCTAATATAGCGGCAGACAAAGCGAAATCTGGTGCTGCCCGCGGTAAATTATACGGAATGTATGCAAAAGAAATTTATCAAACAGCTAAGACAGGTGGTGTTACTCCAGAAGGAAACCCTAGTTTAAAAAGATTAATTGATAAAGCAAAAAAAGAACAGGTACCAGCCGATATTATTAAAAGAGCTATTGATAAAGTAAGTAGTGGAATTGGCGAAGATTACGAAAGTCTTACTTATGAAATCTTTGGTCCAGGAGGATCTACTTTGATGGTACAATGTTTAACAGATAACGTCAATCGTAGTGTAAGTGACCTAAGAGCGGTAATTAATAAATGTCATGTTAAGATGGGAGCAATGGGTAGCGTTGCTTATATGTATGATAATTTATGTGTTGTTGGTGTTAAAGGATTAACAGAGGAACAAGTATTAGAAGCTCTTATTAATGGTGAGGTAGACTATACGGATATGGAAGTAGATAATGATTTAGTAATCGTTTATGGAAATCCACAAGATTTATTTAAAATTAAAACCGCGATTACGAGTGCTTTCCCTAGTGTAGAAATTGCGTTAGATGAAATCTCTTTACTTCCAAAAGAAAGAATTCAATTAGAGGGAGAATCTTTAGAAGAGTTTAAACGCTTACTTACTTTATTAGATGAAGTAGATGACGTTCAAAATGTATATCATAATGTAGAACTATAGAAAATTCTATAGTTTTTTATTTTTAGAAAGAAATAGCAAGAATTTTTGGTATCTTAGAAAGGATATTTTCACGTAATTTTTATTTCCAATCCAAAGAAATCATGTTATAATGTCTATAGGAGGATAAAGATATGGAACTTAGTGATTTAATTAGCAGCTATCAATCCTGCCAAGAAAAGGTAGAATCCTTATGGAGGTCTCTTTGACCCAGATAAGAAAAAAGAAAGAATAGAGGAGCTAGAAAAACAGATATCGGCTCCTGATTTTTGGAGTAGGGATGATACGAGTGAAATCATTTCTGAATGTAATCAGTTAAAGTCTGAATATGATAAATTAAAAGAATTAAAAGAAAAAATTGCTTCCCATTTAGAACTTGCCATTTTTTTAAAAGAGGAACAAGATGATGCTTTAGAGCAATCTTTAAGGGATGAATTACAACCTCTGGAAGAAGAATTAGAGAGTATCTCTTTGCAACTTCTTTTAAACGGACCATATGATGATTGTGATATTATTTTGGAGATTCATCCAGGGGCAGGAGGAACAGAATCTTGTGATTGGGCATACATGCTTTATCGGATGTATACTAGATACTTTGAGAAGCAACACTATAAAGTAGAAGTGATTGACTATCAAGATGGAGAAGAAGCAGGATTAAAAAGTGTTTCTCTTCTTGTTCATGGAAATAAATGTTATGGCTATTTAAAGGGAGAAAAAGGGGTTCACCGACTCATTCGAATTTCTCCTTTTGATGCGAATAGTAGACGACACACTTCGTTTGCTTCCGTTGATATTACGCCTCTTTATCAGGATAAAGACATTGAGGTTGAAGTAAAAGATACGGATATTCGTATAGATGTTTATCGCAGTAGTGGTAAGGGAGGGCAAGGAGTTAATACAACCGATAGTGCCGTTCGTATTACTCATTTTCCAACGGGAATTGTTGTTACTTGCCAAAATGAAAGAAGTCAGATTCGCAATAAAGAAATTGCGATGACGGTTTTAAAAAATAAAATATACCAAAAAGAAATAGAGAAAAGGGAACAAGAATTAAAATCGATTAAAGGAGAATCTTCTGATATCAATTTTGGTTCTCAGATTCGTACCTATACGATGCATCCTTATTCTCTTGTGAAAGATCATAGAACAGGAACAGAAACAGGAAATGTATCTAAGGTATTAGACGGAGATATTTCCTTATTTATTGAAGATTACTTAAGGAAAGGAGGAAAATAGGATGAAGCAAAAACATAAAGGAGAAATGCTTTTTCGCTATGGCGAGTTCTTAGTTGGTGTTCTTCTTCTTGCACTTGCCTTTAATTATTTTCTTCTTCCTAATAATATTACCTATGGGGTAGGAGGACTAGGAATTATCTTTAAGAAACTCTTTTCCATAGAACCTTTTATCGTCATGTTAGTGAGTTCTATTTTGCTTCTCCTTTTAAGTTTTTTTCTCTTAGGAAAAAATCAGACGAAAAATACGGTCATTGGGTCTTTGCTATATCCGCTTTTGGTGAAAGCAACGGAATCTTTACCTAGTGTTTTGAATCTAGGAGAAGCAGAACCCTTTTTGGAAGTCGTATGTGGGGCTATTGTAGCTGGTGCTGGTTTAGGACTAGTCTTTAAGGCTGGTTTTACCACTGGGGGAACAGATATTTTAAACCATATTGTTAGTAAATATGGAAAGATGAATGTTGGAAAAGCAATGCTTTTGACAGATGGGTTAATTATTCTTATTTCTCTTTTTGTTTTTGATTTTCAAACATTTATCTATTCTATTGTCAACTTAGCGATTGTTAGTATGATTACGGATAAGGTAGTATTAGGAATTTCTCAATCTAAAGCCTTTTTCATCATTACGGAACATGAAACAAGTGTCAAGAAATTTATCATGGATTCGATGATTCATGGTGTTACGGTCTTGGAAGGAAGAGGAGGATACACAGGAGATTATAAAAAAGTAATTATGTGTATTATTCCAACAAGTCAATACTATGCTTTAAAAGAAGGTATCAAAAGAATTGATCCAGATGCTTTCTTTGTTATAACCGATGCTTATGAGGTATCTGGCGGAGCGTAATGAAAGGAGTTTGCTATGGAATTAATTAGAATGCGGCATGTGCATAAAGTTTATAAAAACGGTGTAACAGCTATTCATGACCTAGATTTATCCATTGACAAAGGGGAATTTGTCTTCATTATCGGCGCAACAGGATGTGGAAAGTCCACTTTAATTAAAATGTTATATCGGGAAGAAAGACCTACTTCTGGACAAATTTTAGTAGGAGGACTTGATGTAGCCAAAATAAAAAATCGAAAAATCTATAAGATTCGAAGAAAACTAGGTGTTGTTTTCCAAGACTTTAAGTTGTTACCAAAATTGACGGTTTATGAAAATGTAGCTTTTGCGCTTGAAATCTTTGGCCTTCCAAAAGATGAAATTTATGGAAAAGTTATTAAAGTATTAGAATTAGTAGGACTTAAAAATAAAGCCAAACAATATCCTACCCATTTATCAGGAGGAGAACAACAAAGAGTTGCGATTGCAAGAGCTATTGTAAATGGACCTAAAATTTTAATCTGTGATGAACCAACAGGAAACTTGGACGAAAAAACGAGTATGGAAATTATGAATGTTCTAGAAGCCATCAATAAATTAGGAACAACGATTATTATGGTTACCCACGATACGGAAATAGTTAACAAGATGAAAAAACGGGTTATTGAACTAGATTCCGGAAGAATCTTGAAAGAGTATAAAGAGGGGGAATATGTTCATGAAACTGATTAGAATTTTATTTAGAAATATTCGTGACTCTTTTAAAAGTATCATTCGTAATTTTTCTCTTTCTTTAGCTTCTATTAGTTGTATCACGATTACATTATTAGTGGTTGCCATTTCTATTACGTTATCTGCTAATGTCAATAGTATGACGAAAAAAATCGAAGAAGATGTTACGATTGTTGCCTTTTTGGATGTAGATATCACGGAGGAGCGAATTGCGGAAATTAGAGAAGAAATTCGTAAACTCCCTAATATTCAAGAAGGAGATAAAGCGATTGTCCTAGACGATAAAGAATCTATTCGAAAAGAGATGATGGAATCTTCCACTACTTATGAAGAAATTATGCAAAACTGGGAAGATCGGGAAGAAAATCCTCTTAAGGATGCTTATCACATCAAGATTGTTGATATTAATAAAATGGCAGAAACTTCTAAACAGATTGCTGCCATTGAGGGAGTAGCTGTTGTAAAAGATGCCCAAGATATGGTTGATCAATTGATTGGTGTATTTGATGTCATCACGAAAAGTACTTATGCTATCGTGATTGCCCTTGTTCTGGTTACGGCCTTTTTGATTGCGAATACCATTAAGATTACTATTTTTTCTCGTAAAAGAGAAATTGATATTATGCGATTGGTAGGAGCTTCTAATACCAATATTAAGATTCCTTTTGTTTTTGAGGGATTGTTATTAGGTGTTCTTGGTTCCCTTATTCCTATTGCTGTTTTAACGTATGGATATTCTACGCTATATACCAAATTTGATGGACGTCTTTTTGGAAAATTTGTGACATTAGTAGAACCAGAACCATTTATTTATATTGTTGCCGGTGTTTTAATGTTAATTGGCGTTATCGTTGGTATGTTTGGTTCTTGGAGAGCTGTTAGAAAGCATCTTAAAATATAAAAAAAGAAAATACGAGTAATCGTATTTTTTTCTGAGAGAAAGTTTTAAAGTTCAAATTCATCTACTTCTGCTTCTGGAATATCAATTTCATTGGTAATAGCAATTTCTTCTATAGGTTGAAAAATCTGTGTGACATATTCTAGTACATAAGGCTCTTCTGTAACATTTAAAATATCTGAAAGGGAAATAAGGCCAATAATTTTTTTATCTTCCTCGACTAGAAGACGTTTTACTCTTTCTTCTGACATGAGTTCTAATGCCTCTTCTATACTAGCATCACTTGTAATACTAATAATATAGTTTGTCATATAAGGCTCTACCTTTTCTTTCTCATTTTTTCCAAGCGCTAAAGCCCGAATGACAATATCTCTATCCGTAATGACACCTACAAAATCATTGTCTTTTTCAACAGGCAAAAAACCAATATCATAATTACGCATCATACTACTAGCAGCTTCTAAGGTAGTATCGGGATAGGCTACTACCATATCTTTTGTCATAATTTCTTTTACTTTCATGTAATCACCATTTATAATATGTCCAAAATGGCTATCCCTATACATTTTTTCCTTGAAAAATAATAGAATGAAGTATGATAATACAAAACTGGAAGCAGCGGTTAGCGCTTGTATTTTTTTTACTATTTTTCTCTATTGTTCTTGCTTTTTCTTTTTTAAAGCGTAGAGCTTCTCCCATTCTTATGGCTTATGCGAATCAAAAGGCAGAAAAATTAGCCACTTTTCTTATCAATGATGCGATTAGTAAACAAGTAGTAGAAGAACTTACCTTAGAGAATCTTTTTACAGTTACTAAAGATGATAGTGGTAAGATTGTTAGTATGGATTTAAATCCCATTATTGTAAACAAGATTTTATCTACTACAACCAATGCAGTTATCATTAGTTTAAAATATGTAGAAGAAGGTTCCTTAGATCAATTAGAGTTATCCGATGCCATTTCTTTAGAATATAAAGATGAAAAAGAAAAAGGTATTTTTTATAAAATTCCTTTAGGGGTTCTTTTGAATAATCCTTTTTTTGAGGAGTTAGGGCCTAGAATTCCTGTTCTTTTAAATTTAGTCGGATCAGCTACTAGTAATATTGAAACGGAAGTTACCAATTTTGGTATTAATAATGCCATGATTGAAGTTTATATTCATCTTTCCATTCAACTACAAGTGATTTTGCCATTTCGTTCAGAAAAGATAAAAGTAGATACCTTAGTTCCTATTGCGATGAAATTAATGCAAGGAAGCGTTCCTGAATATTATGCGGGAAGTTTAGATAGTCCATTATTCTCACTTCCTATTCAATAATTTATGAAAATATTGGCATACTATTTTTTAGAGGAAACTATGAAAAAGAAAATGATAAGAAAAATGATTTTAGTATGTATAGCCGTTATGTTTTTGGGAGGGTGTACTTTTTCTTCTACCAAAAAGGAAACCGTTTCTTATTTTTTAGCAGGAATAAAAAAAGATATCCCTGTTTTAGATGATACTTATCAAGAGACTTTTTTAAGTCGTGGACTTTTTGTTCCATTAGTAAAGGAGGATGTTTTGATTTCTAATACTCGTTATCATCAAATTCGTTACCAAGGAAAAACATATTATGTTTTAAAAGAATATCTTACCCCTTTAGAAGATGACATTGTAAGAGAACAAACTCTTTATGTAAGAACTCCCGCTACGCTAGTAAAACAAAATAGTTCAGAGATTGTAGGATTTTTAAAAAAGGGAACGGAGGTTAAAGTATTAGGATATGATACCCTTCTTCCTGATGGCAGTGTGAATAAGTATGAAGTAGAAGGAGAAAAGGAAAAAGGATATGTACGTTCTATTTATTTGGTCGATACGAAAGAGGAAGCATTATCGCATTATGATGAAGAGGGAAGCTATCAAAATCATTTAAAAATGGGATCTTCCTTGGGAGGTGGAAAAGCCGCTAATTTAGACTATTTTCCTGTTCAAAAAGGACAATTTCCAAACAATATCATGCCAGAAGAGGTTCGCGCTTTTTATTTACAAGCTGGAGTCCTTCAAAATTTAGATGCCTATATCGCTTTGGCGAATGAAAGTAATATCAATGCCTTTGTTGTTGATATTAAAGAAAATACCGTTCCTGCCTATCAAGCAGAGGCTATGAAGAAGTATTCAAAAACAAACTATGATCATGCTCTTTATTCGAAATCGGATTATCAAGCAATGATTCAAAAACTAAAAGATAACGGTTTTTATGTTATCGGAAGAATTACGACTTTTAAAGATTCTTACTATGCTTTCGATCACCCTGAAACAACTATCCAAAATAAGGAAACGAATAGTCCTTTAAAACATAACAATTCTTACTGGCCTAGTCCTTATCAAAGAAGTGTATGGGAGTTTAATGTAGAACTCGCAAAAGAATCCATTCAGGATATTGGGTTTCAGGAGATTCAATTTGATTATGTTCGTTTTCCCGATAGTATGAAAGAAAAGGAAGAAGAGGGAGTGGTAGATTATAAAAATACTTATGGGGAGGAAAAAGCCCAAGCTATTCAAGCTTTTATTATGTACGCAAAAGATGAAATTCATGATTTAGAAGCTTATATCTCTGTTGATGTCTTTGGTGAATCTGTACATGACTATGTGACTTCTTATGGACAATATTGGCCTGCTATTTCTAACGTTGTGGATGTGATTAGTGGAATGCCTTATCCGGATCATTTTGCTAAATATGAATATGGAATGACAGAAATTGCCTGGACAAATCCTTACCAATTATTACTTCGATGGGGTGCTTATGTAGAGAAAAAACAAACATGGATTCCGACTCCGGCTATTGTCAGAAATTGGATACAGGCGTATAATACAATTAAGGAACCTACTGTTATTTATGATGCTACGAAGGTAAAAGAAGAAATCAAAGCCTTGTACGAAAGAAAGATGACAGGAGGCTATATGGCATGGAATGGACAATCTAGTCTTTTGAAATATCAAGAAATAAAAGATGCCTTTAGGGAGGAATAGAAAATGACAATCAAGTTAGAAAATACGGAATGGGAATTAGAAGAAGAATATAAAGATGGGTTTGATCTAGAAGCTCTAAAGAGTCGCTATACAGATTATTTTGAGCCTTATGATTATATTTTAGGGGATTGGTCTTATGGAAAATTACGGCTAAAAGGTTTTTGTAAAAAAATTAATAAGATTTGTAATAAAGGAAATGATATTAAATTTAAAGACGATTATATCCGTGATTTATGTAGTTATGAATGTAAGTGGTTTTTAATTCGGAAAGTGAAAAAATCCCCAGCTGAAAAAATCGAAAAATAACTGGGAATAGAATTGCAAAGAAGCACTTTTAATGATATAATGTTGCCATATGGTAGGAGGATAAAAATGGAGAAGGAAATGATTAAAATCATTGACGTTGACGGTGTGGAACGAGAAGTAGAACTTGTTTCTATTATACAAGATGAATCAGAAAAGAATAAATATTTAGTATATACAAAAGGGGAAACGCAAAAGAGCGGGAACAAGGTATTATATATTGCCAAGTTAACGGTCGGTGAGAAAGGGTACGAGCTTGAAAATATTACAGATGAAGAAGAATGGATGAATGCTAAAAAATTGATGAGCGAGATTGTGAGTCAGTAGTTTATGAATACTTATAGTAATCCAATGGTAACGTATGACGAAATCGTCAAAGCATTAAAGGCCATTTTAGATTGCTCAAAAGCAAATGGTTATTTAGATGATTACAGTGTTTTAAATGCGAAGTATGATTCTATTGAAAAAAGTCCATTACAGGAAGAACAAGAACAAGCCCTTTTAAAAGCTATTGTAACACTTGAAAAAACAGTTGATGAAGCGGATAAAGTAATCCGTGTAGAGTTAGAAAAAGAAATAAAGGAAATTGCTGCTTCTAATATGTTTGTCGTTCCTACAAGATACTTAGATGGTGAGGAAAGAAGAAAATTAGCTGCTCAAGAAGAATTTGTTGTCAAGATTCAAGAAGTATCTTTGCCATTTTCTATCTTGAAAAATCCTCCAGAGTATGTAGAAGTGAAAGAAGAGCCACAACCTAAAGGCTTTGATTTATTCGAGGAAATTATTGACGAACCAGAGGAAGAACCAGTTAAAGAAGAAAAAGAGGAAAAGAAAGAAGAACAAGAAAAGGAAGAAACACCAAAGAGTGATTTTAACTTTGATCTTGACTTTGCTATGCCTAGTATGCCTTCTTTAGAAACACAAGAAGAAGAAAAACCACTTCCTTTCACGAAGAAGGAAGCCTTGGCGCAAGAGGTATATCCAAGTAATATTGGATGGAAAGATACGAGTAATGCTTTAGCCGTTAGTGAAGAGCAATACCAAAAACTACAGGGGCTAGAAAAAGAAGAGGAGCCTACATTAGATTCAGTTTTAGATTCTTCTCCTGTTTTAGAGGATAAGGATTTAACGATGGAAGAAATTCCAATGGAAAAAGAAGTGTCTGTTCCAGTTAAGCGTCCTGTT
The DNA here is from genome assembly GCA_947632115.1 of uncultured Bacilli bacterium. GTDB lineage: Bacteria > Bacillota_I > Bacilli_A > RF39 > UBA660 > UBA5578. The sequence continues at coordinate 369 of CANROB010000013.1, read as the reverse complement.
GGAAGACCAAAAGGTTCTGGAAAAGCAGCGACAAAAAAGGTTGAAGAACCTGTAGTAGAAGAAGTAGAATCTAAGGAAGCTTCTGAACCTGTGGAAGAGCCTAAGAAAGAGCCTGAAACGAAAGAAGAGACGAAAAAAGTAGATTTAAGTCGTATTCAATTAATTAAGAAAGCTCTTGAAAAAGCAAAGGAAGCAAATAACGAACAATTGATAAAAGTGTTAGAGACACAATTGATTAAAGAAGTAGAAGCTTTAAAAGAACAAAAATAAAAGATATTTTTAAAAATATCTTTCAGACTGTTGACAAATAGGTAAATATTTTTACTTATTTGTCTTTTTTTCGTAAAAGTTGAGAAATCTAGGTGACTT
>CANROB010000012.1 GCA_947632115.1 uncultured Bacilli bacterium | reverse complement strand
TTAGCATGTTTTAAATTTTCTTAAAAATAAATTTACCCAATTTACAAAAAACTATTGATTTTTATTAGCAAGTTTTTATGCAAACACAAGTAATACATCTAACCAGTTACACTGTAAAAAGAAAAGGATTAAAGTAGCCACACTCAAAAATGGTCCAAAAGGAATAACATGGGTAGATTTACGGAGCAATAAAAGAAAAGCAATAGGTAGTCCAATAATACTTGCAAGAAAAATCGTAATGATAGAAAGAGGAAATCCTAATACCATTCCCACTAAAAACATGAGTTTGATATCTCCTCCCCCCATTGACTCTTTTTTAAAAAGGAAATCGCCAAAAATTTTAACGCCATACATAAGGAGAAAAGAGAAAATGCCATCTCGTAGGGAAATCAGTAATTGATGAAATCCATTTGAGATAGAAAAATGACTAAAGTCTCCCCCACCCTTTAAAAAGAGCCCGATTGCTAAGAGAATTGCTCCTATAAAAATAATTTCATCTGGAATAATATAGTATTTGTAATCACTAATAATAATAATGACTAAAATAGAAGAAAGAACAAGAGCTATAAAGCAAGAAGCACTAAAACCAAAAAGGAGATAGGAAAGCATAAATAAAATTCCTGTTAACAATTCAAAAATGGTATAATACCAAGAAATTTTTGCCTTACAGTGCTTACATTTTCCTCCCTGAATTAAAAAGGAGAAAACCGGTATTAATTCTAATGGTCCTAATTTATGATTGCATACCGTACAATGAGAAGAAGGAAACACTAAGGATTCCTTCTTCGGTAAACGATATCCAACAACATTGTAAAAGGAGCCAAATATTAATCCAAAGATGAAAAATACGATTGCATAATAAATGACCAAACCAATCACCCCGCCATACTAGATACTTGATCATACATACTAAACATTGGGATAACAATAGCAAGAACGATTGTACCAACAATAGCCGTTAAGAACACGATAATGATAGGTTCCATCAAAGACTTAACTCTTGCTACCATGTTTTTATGCTCATCTTGATAATAATCCGCAACTTTTGACATCATTTCCGCTAACTGACCAGTTTTCTCACCAGTTACTATCATTTCATAAGCTGGTACTGGGAATGCCCAGTGATCTTTAAAAGCGGTAGATATTTTTTCTCCAGATGCTAAATTATTAACCGTATCCAAAATCATAATCTTATAAATTTCATTATTCGTTATCTTTTTCAAAATATTCATACTATCCGTAATGAATACGTTATGAGATAGTAAAGAAGCAAATGTTTTACTAAACATCATAACTTCTTTATAAATGATAATATTACCTAAAACAGGTATGTGCATCATAATCCATTGCATCAATGTTCTTAAAATCTTAATGTTTCGATAACAATAAAGAACAATAATAATTGCTACCACAACCCAAAAGAGAATCTTAATCAGATTGTGTTTCATAAAATCACTGGCTGCCATTACCATTAATGTAAACTTTGGAATAGCACTAGCGTCCATAGACTCATAAATCTCTACAAATTGAGGTACGATATAAACCATCATGAAAATAGTTACACCAATGGCCATCGTGAAAACGATAACCGGATAAGTTAAGGCACTAACCATTTCCTTATGCGTTTTTTCCATTTCTGAGAAATATTCTGCCATATCATCTAGAGCCTCAGGAAGTTCTCCTGTCAACTCAGAAGATTTAACCATGTTAATCAAAATAGCTGGGAAAGAATTTCCTTGATTTTCCATGGCCTTAGAAAAACTTTCTCCCATTGTTAAATCGTACATCATAGAACGGAACATTCTCTGATAATTTTTATTTTTAAACTGTCTCGTTAAGATATTCATAGACTCAACAAGAGGAATACCAGATTTTACGTAAGTAGATAACTGAGTTAAGAAGAAGATTAAATCCTTTCTCTTCATCTTTGCTCCATTTCCGTTAACACTACTATACATTGTCTGAATCCATTTATTCGTACGAATACTATAAACGGTCATACCCTCACTCATTAAAAATGAGTGTACCTCTAGTCTAGAATAAGCAGCGAAGTACCCTTTCACCGTCTTTCCTTCTGGATTACGGCAAACGTACTCCCACATAACCTTTTTCTCTTCCTTTTCAGCATCCGCACCTTCAAAGTCAATCATCAAAGCTTGTCTATTGATATCCTTCTTATTTCGTGCCTGACGCATAAAGGTAGATTCTTGAAAAGACTTTTTCGCATGTTCAATTGCATTTTTAGGAACATTAAAAATCTTTACTAAAACATCATTGATGTAGTCGCCCACTCCTTTTTTCTGATTGGCATAATCATCAGAAATATAGACAAAATCATCTTGTGGAACGGCTTCTTTAACAACTGGTGGTTTTTCCTTTTCATCTGTTTTCTCTTTTTCTGGTTTAATAATGGAATCAAGACGTAATCCCTTTAACTTTTCTTGTTCAGGGGTTAACTTCTGTTTTTCCTTCTCCTGATGTTTCTCAGGGTGTTTTGCTCTTTCTTCCGCTAATTTCTTAGCTCTTTTTTGTTGTTTTATTTTTTCCTTTCGGTTCATCTCTTCTTCTCGTTTAATCTTGGCTTGATTTTGATAATCCAAAAGTTTTAAATAAATTTTTCCGAGGATATTAAAAACAAATTGGAATGGCAACATAATACCAATAAAAGCGTAACGGAAAAAATGGTATACCTGAATACAAATCCATAAACATCCATCGGTAATACCACGCCCTATTTTAGTAAATTTATTACTTGCCTTCCCTAATTTCTTTCCTATAAATTGTACCAATTTAACGGGTGACAAAATAATAGAGATAATTACGTCTATAATTACTGCCATAAAACACCTGCCTCTTTATTCTTACGCTAAATTGATTATAACACATTTTCCGACAAATAGAAAACATTTTTTACAAAAATACATAGAATATTTTAGAAACCATTTAGTAAAGGAGGTAATTATGAATTTTTATAATCCTTACTTTTATTCTGTTCCAGCAGCTACCTCTTCTGGGCTCTTCAGTGGAATCAGTTTTAGTTCCATTTTAAATGGGGCAACAAGAGTGCTCAATTTTGCCAATCAAGCTATTCCGATGTTCAAACAAATATCTCCTGTTGTAAAAAATGCCAAAACAATGTTTAAAGTTATGAATGAGTTTCGGAAAAATGAAACAGAATCCACTAACACTACTCGTTTAGATACAAAAAGGAACGATTCTGAAAATGAAAGAAAGGATTTTTCTCTTCCTTCCACTAACGGACCTACCTTCTTCGTATAAAAAAGAACTAGAGACGATTTTTTAAATTCTCTAGTTCTTTTAAAAATTCTTGTTTTGCTTCTAAATCAATATCCCCTGCTGGGATTTTTTCTATAATATTGATAGTTTTTTCTTCTTCTTTTAAAAGAAAAGCCAAATTTTTCTTTAAAATAGGACCAAAACGGTAATCTTCTTCTTGATATTCTCTTTTTCCTCGTACGAAATCGATGATGATATAACTTTTCCCTTTTTCTTCTACATATTTTTCGTCTTGAATGTAATATCCTAAAGAAATAACATATCTTCTTAAATCCTCAAAATCGGTTTGTGTACCAATAATCATTCGATTTGATAATTTTTTTCCCTCTAAGATGTGTTCAATAGTAGCAGTTCCCATACCAGAAATGACTATGATATCCCTATCAGATACATCAATTCCTTCTAATCCATCGGTATTCACAATCGTAATTGTTTCTACATGAGATCTTAAAATATTATACCGTGCTTGATCTAGAGCATTCTGATTAATATCCGTAGCAATACATTCACACTCTTTTTCTTGGGATAGATAAATATCTAAAAGAGCATGATCACATCCAACATCGATTACCTTGCTATGACTAGGGATGAGCTTGGCAATCGTCTCTAATCTTTTTGATATTTTCATTATTCAGCCATATAGTCACGCAATTTACGACTTCTAGATGGGTGACGTAACTTTCTTAAAGCTTTGGCCTCAATTTGTCGAATTCTTTCCCTAGTAACTCCAAACATTTGACCAACCTCTTCTAGGGTTCTTGGTTTTCCATCTTCTAATCCGAAACGTAACCGAACCACTTTTTCTTCTCTTTCTGTTAAGGTTAATAAAACCTCACTAATCTCATCTTTTAACATTTCATTCGTAGCAAACTCTTCAGGGCTTAAGTTTCTCTCATCCTTAATAAAATCTCCAAGGTGAGAATCATCCTCTTCCCCAATTGGGGTCTCTAAACTAACAGGGTCTTGACTAATTTTATAAATTTCACGAATCTTATCAACACTCGTATTCATCTTTTTAGCAAGTTCTTCCTCTGTTGGTTCACGATTAAGTTCAAGGGTTAGTTGTCTTTGAACACGCGCTAATTTATTAATCGTCTCAACCATATGAACAGGAACACGAATCGTACGTGCTTGATCAGCAATTGCTCTTGTAATCGCCTGTCTTATCCACCAAGTCGCATAAGTAGAAAATTTATATCCCTTTGATACATCAAATTTATCTACCGCTTTCATAAGACCTATATTTCCCTCTTGAATTAAATCTAAGAAAAGCATACCTCTTCCAACATATCTTTTCGCAATAGAAACAACTAAACGGAGATTTGCTTCCGCTAAAATGTTTTTCGCTTCTGGATCTCCCTCAGCAATCCGATCTGCCAAAGCAGCTTCTTCTTCAAGCGTTAACAATTTAATCTGTCCAATTTCCTTTAAATACATACGAACAGGATCATTAATCGTTAAATCTTTCGTTAAGGTACTATCATCTAATAATAATTTATCTCCACTATCAGAATCATCTTCCTCTGAAACAACCGCAATATTGTTCTCATTAAAAACATTATATAAGTCATCTAGGGTATCGGCATCTAAATCTAACCCTTTTAAAGAAGATGCTAATTCCTCATAAGTAATAAATCCCTTTTCTTTTCCTTTTTTTACTAGTTCGTCTCTTCTTTTCTCATAACTTTTAATCTCTTCCATTATCCTCTTCACTCCTCATTTTATACGACACTAACTTTTGCGCTAATTCAATTTTTCGATCATAATTATCCGAATTAGATAGTTCATGACGATATTTATCCATCTGTAATTTTTCATTATATTCTTTAATATTTCTTAAATAGTCATCGATTTCTTCAGGAATCATCTCTTCTCTAAGAGAGAGCATAGATAATTCCCCAATCGTTTCTTGAGCTTCTTCATCATCCCGTAATTCCGTTAGTAAATCCGCTATATCAATATATCCATATTGCCGAAAGAAAGAACTGATTTGAAACCCCAATCTTCGATATTTATCGGTAGGCATATGGGTAATTTTCTTATCATACATCTTAATGGCATTGCCATTTCGAAGCATATAGTAAAGTAAATTTCTCTCTGATTTTTCCCATTTTGTCATTTTTTTATTCTCTTTTTTTAAAACGGGTTCTACTTTCTTTTCTTTTGTGCCAATCTTACTATGAATAAAATCGGGAGAAAGCTTGGTTTCTTCACTTAATTTCGTAATACTAATCTCCCGAAGTGTTTCATCTTCCATCTTTCCGATTTCTTCTATCATCGCATTAGCATAATTAGCAAGTTCAACGGGATTACTAAAATCCGTTGTAGCTTTTAGGAGAAACTCTTTAAATTCTACGATATTCATCGCATTTTCTAATTTCTTTAAAAAAGTGTCTCGACCATATTTTTGAATATATTCATCTGGATCTAAGCCATCTTCTAGACGAACAATTTTAGGATCAATTCCTACTTTTTCTAGTTCTTCCAAAGCAGATTTCGTAGCCTTTAAGCCGGCATCATCACCATCAAAACATAAAATAACATTATTAGAAAGTTTTCGAATGAGCATAGCATGTTCTTTGCCAAAGGCAGTTCCTAGACTAGCTACCACATTTAAAACCCCAATCGTGTAAGCCCGAATGACGTCCATTGGTCCTTCCATAATGATAATTTCTTTTTTGGTTCTCGCGGTCTCTTTCGCACGATGGTAATTATAAAGGACTTCCCTTTTTTTAAAAATAGGAGTTTCTTTCGAATTGACATATTTATTTGTTGTCTCCCCATGATAGGCTCGTCCATTATAACCGATTACTCGTCCCCGAATATCCTCTAAAGGAAACATAATTCGGTTACGATAAAGATCATATAAATCAATACCATTTTCTGATTCTCCTACTAATCCACTCATTAAAAGTGTTTTATCAGTATAGTTTTTCTTTTTTAGTAATTTTGTAAGTAAATTAGAATCTGGTAGGGAAAGTCCAATAGAAAAAGTTTTAATGATATCATCAGTTAAATTTCGATGGTAAAGATATTCCTTTGCTTCTTTCGCTTGAGCACTATTCATATTATTTTGATAAAACTTTTGACTAATTTCATAAATGTCAAACAATTCTTGATATTTTTCTTCTCGTTTAGGTTTTTGATGAGAATATTCTAGAGGAATGCCTGCTATATCAGCACACTTAGAAACCGCTTCTAGAAAAGAAATATTTTCATAGTCCTGTAAAAACTTAAAAACGTTTCCTGTCGCGCCACAAGAAAAACAAGTATAAATTTGCTTTTCCTTAGACACACTCATACTAGGAGAATGATCATCGTGAAAAGGACATACGCCAAAATAATTCTTTCCACGTGCCGTTAATGGCACATAACTAGAAATCACTTCAACGATATCCACTGAATTTCGAATGTTATTGATAACACTATTATCTAGCATTCCAATCACTTCCTAAAAAAACCCTACATTTATAATATACGAGGAAACTTGTCCATTTCCTTTTTTTTGACAAAAATTTTTCAATTTTTTCGCTAATGATTGTTATTATAACATAAAAAAAGAAAAAGGAAAGAGTAAATCTTTCCATCTATATTAAACGCTAACAGCGTTAGCGTACCCTTTGAACAAGCAAGGAAGAATTTAACCTCACCTTAATGGCTCCTCCTTTGCTTGTTACATAGGTGTCACAAGATTGCAAACGATTCAAAGTTTCTTCATGTGGATGAGAATATCGATTATGAACACCTGCTGATATCATACATATTTTAGGCTGAATTTTCTTTAGAAAATCGATGCTAGTACTATATTTAGACCCATGATGTCCTACTTTTAAAAGATCTACTTTTAAAAGATTTCCTTCCTCTAAAAGTTCTTGCTCTACTTGAAAGCCACTATCTCCCATCAAAAGAATCGGATGATTCCTCATTTTAACAAGAAGAACTAAACTATCTTCATTTTCCTCTTCTTTTTGGGAATTGAGAAAAGAAAGAGTCTCTCCACGATAAGAAACCGTTCCCTTTGAGATTTGTCGATACGCTATTTTCTTTTCTCTCATATAGGATAAAAGAACTTCTTCTAACTTTGTTTTCGTACCACTATTTAGAAGTACCTGTTTCACAGGAATACTTTTTAAAAGCGAAATAGCATCTCCCATATGATCTTGATCCCCATGTGTCAAAACTAAAAAATCTAACTTAGAAATTCCATAGGCATGTAACGTTGGAACTAATATTCGTGAAGCGATTTTTCCCTCGTTTTTCGTTCCCCCTGTATCTACCAAAATCGATATTTTCTGATAAGGATATAAAAGAAGAATACTATCTCCCTGACCTACATCTAACATGACTACTTCTCCTGCTTTGTTAAGAAAAGGTCTTACCCTAAATAATAGCAGAAGGAAAAGGAAAACTACAATATATTTATATTCTTTCTTTTTTATTTTGTGCAACAAAAAAAGAAAATATGCAAAATAACAAATAACTCCCCAAAGAGGAATATAGGGAAATACATAATTAGGAGAATAATGTGCTAAAAAAAGGCTACTATTTTCTAAAATAGTCATAAGGATATGATAAAAAGAATCTACCCAAGGAAAAAGGAAAGCCAAAAAAGAAAGCGGAAATAATAAGCCACTTACCAAAGGGACAAAAACAAGATTAAAAATTATCCCTAATAAAGATACCGAAAAATTTGTATTAATTTGAATAGGAAGACTAGCAAAAAAACATAAAAGAGAAAGGAAAAACAAGGAATGCTTTTGAAAAACCATTTCTTTTTGCCAAAAAAGTAAAAAAAAGCCAATGATAAAACTATAAAGAAACCCTGTATGATAAAAATAATAAGGATTGATAAGAAGAAAAAGAGAAGTGAAAAGAAGAAAACTCTGCTTTTTGGAAAATCTTAATTTTTCGCCTAACTGGCTAAAAAAAGGAAATAACCAAGCCCTTAAAAAAGAAGGGGTAAAAGAAACTAAAAAGGCATAGAAAAAAAGAAAGAGAAAAAGGAAAACCCTCTTCTTTTTTTTCTTGGGAAAAAAAGAGAAAAGCAAAAAGAAAAATTGAATATGCATACCCGAAACAGCAAATAAATGACTAATTCCATTTTTTTGATAACTTGTTAAAACTGAATCTTCTATTTCTTCTGTACTCCCCAATAAAAAGGTCTTTAAATAGCGGCTACTTTTTCTTTTTTCAATCACTTGAATGATTTGATTTTTAACGCCATACCAAAAAGAAGAATTCTTTTTCTTCCTAGTACAGTCTCCATTCATAATATAATAAATTTTTTTACTAGCTAAATACTTTTGATAATCAAATAAATAAAAATTCGTCTTAGAATCGGGATATTCTATTTTTCCTTGACAAGTAAGGGTATCTCCTAAAGAAAAGGGAGTATCTGTATAAATCAATACCGAGCCAATCGTAAGTTCTATAAAATCTTTCTTTTTCTTTTGATTTTTTAAAACACCTTCTACTGTAGAAGAAGATAAAACAGCTTCATCCCCTAATGGTTGTTGATATCGATAGTAACAAATGCATACAGTAATAGTAAGAAAAAATAGAACAAAGAGATTAGACCGTGATAGCATCTTTAATTTTTTCATAAACACTATCCCCTATCCCAGAAACATTTTTGATATCTTCAATTTTTTGAAATTTCGTCTTTTGTCGATAAGTAATAATGGATTTAGCTTTTGCTTCTCCTATTCCTGATAGTGTCATTAATTCTTCTAAAGAAGCGGTATTAATATTGACTTTAGTATTAGCGTTATTCGTCTCTTTAGAAACACAAGCAGAATTTTGAACATCAGGGCAATGACATGCTTCTTGGACATATTGGATTGTTGGGGTATTCCCTATTAACGTTTTTATTTCTTTATCTGTATAAACCCATAGAATCTCTCCATCCTCTACCTTTTTACTCAAATTGAGAAAATCCGTATTCGCGTCTTTCTTTAATCCTCCGGCTTTTTCAATGACGTCCATCACTCTAGAACCCTTTTTTACTTCATAAACGCCAGGTTTTGAAACCGATCCTTTAATATCTACTAGATAAATCTCTTCCTCTTGTTCTTCTTTTTCTTCTACTTCTTCTGTTATGACAGGTGTTTCTTCTTTATGATAACAAGCACTTAAAAGAAAAAGAAAAATAACAACTGTTATAATGATTTTTGATATTTTCTTCATACTACCTCCTAGGAAATTATTATTGTTTTTTTCTTGATTTCCTTTTATTTTGAAGCAAGTTCTTGTATAATAAAGAAAAAACATAGAAAGGATAATTTTATGTGTGGAATTGTTGGCTATATAGGTCATGAAAATGCTCTAACCAAAATTATAACAGGATTAACTTCCTTAGAATACCGAGGATATGATTCTGCTGGAGTCGCCTATGTTCTAGATAACCAAATCAAAATCATCAAAAAAGAAGGACGAATCGAAAATTTGAAGTCCGCTCTTTCTTTGGTAGATCATCCAACAATTGGTATAGGTCATACAAGATGGGCAACACATGGAGAAGCAAATGAAAGAAACGCTCACCCTCATCAAGCAGGAAAATTTACGATTGTCCATAATGGTATTATTGAAAACTATCAAGAATTAAAACAAATGTTAGAAAAAAATGGTTATACCATGAAATCAGATACCGATACAGAGGTTGCCTGTGCTCTTTTTGATTTTCTTTATCGTGATGAAAAAAATGTTTTAAAAGTATTAGAAAAAGCAACTACCCTACTAAAAGGTAGCTATGCCTTTGGAATCTTATGTAGTGATGATACTAGTACCATTTATGCGATGCGTCATGCAAGTCCTCTTATCATCGCTACCAAAGAGAATGAGAAATTTATCGCTTCTGATATTCCAGCAATATTAGAATATACCAATGAATACTACTTACTAGAAGATGATGATATTGCCGTTTTAAAGGAGGACTCTCTTACTTTTTACCATGAAGGAAGAGAGATTACTCGACCAAAACAAATATTTGAAGGGAATCTAGAAACTTCTCAAAAAGGGGGATTTCCCCATTTCATGCTAAAAGAAATCTATGAGCAACCAAAAGTCATTCAAGAAACCATTCGTTTTTATTTTGATGGAACAAAAGATTCCCTTCATAAAAACTTACCAGATCTACAATCCTATGAAGACATTCATATTGTTGCTTGTGGAAGTGCCTACCATGCAGGACTCGTTTCTAAATCTCTCATGGAAGAGATTGCTAATATTCCTGTTACCGTTTTTGTTGCCTCAGAGTATCGCTATCAAAAAGTATTTTATCACGCTAAAACGTTAGTGATTTTAATCTCCCAATCAGGAGAAACTGCTGATACTCTCGCTTCTTTAAGGAAGGCTAAAGAGGCGGGTATGGATACCCTTGCCATTGTAAATGTTGTTGGTTCTTCGATTGCTAGAGAAGCATCTAAAGTTCTCTACACAAAAGCAGGTTGTGAAATTGCTGTTGCAACCACCAAAGCCTATTCTGCACAACTCGCTCTTCTTTCTCTTCTTACCTTGAAATTAGCGCTTCTTCATAACACGATAAAAGAAGAAGAGTTAGAAACCATAAATGAGAAAATAAACTTACTTCCAAAACAGATGGAAGACTTAATTCATAATCCACAATATCAAAAAATGGCTACTAGCATTTATCATCACCATGATATTTTCTATCTTGGAAGAAAAATAGACTATGCGATTAGTATGGAAGGAGCCTTAAAATTAAAGGAAATTTCTTATATCAATAGTGTTGCCTACCCAGCAGGAGAATTAAAACATGGTACCATTTCTCTTATTGAGGAAAACACGCCTGTTATCGGTGTTATTACCGATTCTTCGATTAAAGAAAAAACGATAAGTAATTTAGAAGAAACGGCCGCTCGAGGCGCTAGAATTATTCTGATTAGTAAGGAAGAAATAGATAAAGTAGATGATCTTATTCTACTTCCTCACACACACGCTTTATTAGAACCTATTCTTGCCATTATTCCTCTTCAATTGCTTGCTTATGAGGTTGCTAGACTAAGAGGTTGCGATATCGATAAACCAAGAAATTTAGCAAAATCGGTAACGGTAGAATAAAAATAGAAAATTTTAATAATACCAAAAAAAGCACATTTAGTGCTTTTTTAAATACTCTTCTATTAAAGAGATATCATATTCATCTTTTTTTCGATGATTCTCTTTTTTCCAACGGAGTTGTTCTTCTAAAGATTCCACAGGATATCCATCTATGAAATGAATGTTTTCGCGGGTAAATCCCCCTACTTTTAATTCCGTAAATTCACCATATTCATAGAGATTTTCCATCTTAGGACTTTTCTTTAAAAGATTTTGATTCGCTAGTTCTAGATAAAGTTCATCGGTAATTTTTAAATCGATATCTTCCGTTTCTTCCCGTAGGCCATACATCATCATAACGCCACCAGAAATAATACAGTAATCTTTTTTATCAAATCCTAGGGAATCTAATTTTTCTAAATATTCTTTCTTTTTCATTATCTTACCTTGATGTGAACTTCTCGTAATTGTTGTTCCGTAAGTTCACTAGGGCATCCCATTAAAGCATCTTGACCACTAACGCTCATTGGGAAAGCCTGTACCTCTCTTAAATTTTTTTCATCTCTTAAAAGCATTAACATTCTATCAATACCAGGAGCCATTCCAGCATGAGGGGGAACACCATATTGAAAAGCATGGTATAAAGACCGAAACTTTTCTTCCACAATAGTATCTTCATATCCCACTAAAGAGAAAGCTTTCTTTAAAGAAGCAATATCGTGATTACGAACGGCCCCACTTGCCATCTCATATCCATTACAAACAAAATCATATTGATAAGCTAGAATGGATGAAATATCCTCTTCTTCTAAGGCTTTTAAACCACCTTTTGGCATACTAAAGGGATTATGGCAAAAATCAAATTTCTTCGTTTCCTCATCATATTCAAACATTGGGAAATCATTGATAATACAAAACTCATAGGAATTAGGATCTATTAGACCTAATTTTTGTCCTAAAAAGGTCCGAATCATGCCTGCTTGTTTTGCCGCCATTTTTTCTTGTTTATCGGCAATGAAGAAAATGACACTTCCCTCTTTTAAAGAAGCACGCTCTATTAATTTTTGACGGTCTTCTAGGGTTAAAAATTTATCAATTGGTCCTTTAAAAGTATCCCTATCAAAAACACTTAAATAGCCAATTCCTGGCATATCGATAGATTTTGCATAATCCACGATTTCATTAAACCAACTATTTGGTTTATAAGCAATATCACAAACAGTAATAGCGCGAACACAAGAGCCACGAAACGGCTTAAAATCACTATTGCTAAAAATATCACTCACATCTATAATCTCTAAAGGGTTTCGTAAATCCGGTTTATCTGTTCCATACTTCAACATAGCTTCTTGATAAGAAATTCTTCTAAAAGGTCTTGGACTAACTTTACGATTACTAAAATGCGTAAAAGTATCATAGAAAATTTCTTCTCCTACTTGGTAGACATCTTCTTCCTCAACAAATGCCATTTCAAAGTCTAATTGATAAAATTCTAGCGTTCGATCACTTCGGCAATCCTCATCTCGAAAACAAGGTGCAATTTGATAGTATTTATCAAATCCACTAACCATTAAAAGTTCTTTATATACTTGAGGAGCTTGTGGAAGCGCATAGAATTTTCCCGGAAATTTACGAGAAGGAATGACGAAATCTCTCGCTCCTTCTGGACTAGAAGCCGTAATAATAGGAGTCTCTATTTCCGTAAACCCTAAACTATCCATTTTTCCTCTTAAATATTTTAAAAGTTCACTTCTTAACTTGATATTACTATGGACTTTTTCATTTCGAAGATCTAAGTAGCGGTATTTTAATCGCACATCCTCAGAGACATTAGGCGAGGTCATAACCTCAAAAGGTAAAACGGAAGGAGCATGCCCTAGTACTTCTAGCGAAGTAACTAAAATTTCTACCGTTCCTGTTTTTAATCTTGGGTTATAATCCTCTTCCTCTCTTTTTCGTACTGTTCCCAGTACGGTAATTGAAGATTCTTTCGTAAGATGAAGAAACATAGTATCCTCATTGCTTACAATTTGGACTGTTCCTGTTTCATCACGAATATCAACAAAGATAACGCCACCGTGATCCCGAATATTTTCTACCCATCCTGCGATTCTAACCTCGTTAGAAACCTCGCTTTCTGTAACATCACCACAGTAAATCGTTCTATATTTCTTATTCATCTCATCACCTTTTTTAAAATTCACAATTGTTTGGTGTTCTTGGATAAGGAATGACATCCCGGATATTATCTACACCCGTAAGATAGATGAGTAATCTTTCAAATCCCATACCAAAGCCAGAATGGACACATCCACCATATTTTCTAAGATTTAAATACCATTCAAGGCCCTCTTCTGACATATCTAACTCTTGCATTCTACTTCTTAATTTCTCATAAGACTCTTCTCTTTGGGAACCACCCATAAGTTCTCCTGCTCCTGGTACCTCAAGGTCTACTGCCGCAACCGTTTTACCATCCGAATTTTGTTTCATATAGAAAGCCTTAATATCTTTTGGCCAGTTTTTAATAAATACTGGTCCGTGGAAATACTCCGTAATATATTTTTCATGCTCTTTGGCAATATCTTCGCCATATTCTGGAGGAAATTCCCACTTAACAGGTGCTTCTTTTAAAATTTTAATGACTTCTTCATGATCAATTCTTGTAAAATGACTTTGTACTAAAGTCGTTAGTTTTTCCTTTAATCCTTTTTCCACAAATTGATCAAAGAAATCAATTTCTAATGGGCAGTGTTCTAGGACGTAAGAGACGATATATTTAAGCATATCTTCCATGATATTCATATCTTCCTCTAAATCACAGAAAGCGATTTCTGGTTCAATCATCCAAAATTCGGAAGCATGGGTTTTCGTGTTAGAATTCTCAGCCCGAAACGTTGGCCCAAACGTATATGTTTTCTTATAAGCTAAGGCAAAAGTCTCTGCTTGTAATTGTCCAGATACCGTAAGAGCTGCCCTCTTACCAAAGAAATCTTTCTCATAATCTACCTTTCCACTAGAAGCAACTTTATCTAAATCTAGTGTTGTTACTTGAAACATCTCTCCTGCTCCCTCACAGTCACTAGCGGTAATTAAGGGAGCATGGAAATAGACATAGCCACGGTCTTGAAAATAGGTATGAATGGCCTGTGCCGCTACACTACGAACCCGAAAAGTAGCTTGAAACAAATTCGTTCTAGGACGTAAATACGCACATTCTCTTAAAAATTCTCTCGTATGTCTTTTTGGTTGAATAGGATAATCTTCGGGAGCATCTCCCTCTAAGATAAGAGAAGAAAGTTGAAGTTCTACTTCTTGTCCTTCTTTAGGAGAGGAAATAAGCTTACCGGTTGCCGTAATCGCACTTCCCACATGTAATTTTGAAATTTCTTCAAAGTTCGCTAAGGTATTATCATAGACAATTTGTAAATGACGAAAATCCGTTCCATCACTAAAATCGATAAAACCAAATTCTTTTTGTTTACGATGATTTCTAATCCATCCTTGAACCGTTACTTCTTGATTGATATATTTTTCTTTTTCTATAAAAAGGTCTTTTAAGTCTAGTTTCATATTTACCTCTTATCCATTTCTTCCCGAATAATATTCGCTGTCATACTTGGGTTTGCTTGTCCACGAGTGGCTTTCATAACTTGTCCTACAAAGAAATCAAATGTATTTTTTCCTTTTCTATGATCTTCAATTAAATCAGGGTGTTCATCAAGAAGTTGAACGACAATTCCCCGAATTAAAGAATCATCCCCAATTTGTTTCATACCTAATTCTTCAACAATAACAGCAGGTTCTTTTTTAAGTTCTAATACTTTATTTAAAACTTCTTTACTCTGTTTAGAAGAGATTTTACCTTCTTTTACCATATTCATTAAATCAAATAACATCTCAGGCGTAAGATATAAGTCTTTGATATCCATTTCTTCTTTATTTAAGTATCCTAAAATAACACTCGTAATCCAGTTCGCTGCACCTTTTGGATCTGCTCCTAGAGCAATTGTCTTTTCATAATAATCAGAAACGTTTTTCTCTTTTACTAAAATGGTTGCATCGTATTCTGATAAATGATAGACTTTCTCGTATTTTTCTTTTCTTTCTGGCGCTAATTCAGGAATAGAAGAGCGAATTTCTTCTAACCAGGTAGAAGACAATTTGAATTTTGGAATATTTGGTTCTACAAAATATTTATAATCAATTGCATCTACTTTACTACGCATGTAAATAGTCGTGAATGTATCTTCATCCCAACGACGGGTTTGCTGCTGCATCTCCTCATATTTCCCCTCTTCTTTAAGGGCAATTTGTCTTTCAATTTCATAGTTAATCGCATCTCTTACCCCACCAAAAGAGTTAACGTTTTTAATTTCTACTTTCGTTCCCCAGTTCTTAGGGTCGCTTGGGTCTTTATCCTTATCCATAATAGAGACATTGACATCACAACGAATTTGTCCTTTTCTACTATCTGCTTCACTAATATCTGCATATTGGTAAATAGAACGCATGGTCTCTAGGAAAGCAACCGCTTCTTCTGCTGAACGAAGGTCTGGTTCGGTTACCAATTCCAAAAGAGGAACTCCTGCTCTATTGTAGTCAATCGTGGAAAAAGTAGGATAGTGATCACTAGAAGCGGCATCTTCCTCTAGGTGGATATTGTTAATCCGAACACGTGTCATTTTTCCTTTGCAATCAAAATCTAGGTAACCATAACTACCAACTGGCGCTGGTTTGGTTTCTTGGGTAATCTGATATCCCTTTGGTAGGTCAGGGTAATAATAATTCTTTCTTTCAAAATACATATACTCTGGTTGTTCACAGTGAAGAATCATACTAGCCTTTAAAGCAAGCTTAATAGCCTCTTTATTAACAACCGGTAAGGTACCAGGAAATGCCATATCAAGAGGTGCTATATGGGTATTTGGTTCCTCACTATAACCATTGATGGCACTTGAGAACACTTTGGTTTTCGTATTACTAATTTCACAGTGCATCTCTAGACCAATTAATACTTGATAGTCTTCCATTAGTGTACCTCCTTTGCAATTTGATTTTTATAAGGCATTGTACTTTCTAAGGCATAAGCAAGATTTAATACGCGAATATCTTGATAACAATCACCAGTAATATTTATACCAACTGGTAAGTCATCAATAAATCCATCTGGAATCGTAATAGATGGGAAGCCTCCAAAGTTACCAATTTGTAAGTGTTCCTCTAAAACCGCGGTATTCTTATCTAACATATCGGCATCTTCATCAAACTTTTTAGCAGGACCACTTCCTACTGGTAAAACAACTGCATCATAGGTTTTAAAAAGTTCTTTCCATTTATTCACTAATAATCTTCTTACCCGTTGGGCATTGTGGAAATAACGCTCTTTATTTTCTGCTTGTAAGACATAAGAACCAATCACAAATCTTCTTTTAATGAGTGGTGAAAATCCTTCTGTCCGATATTTTTTCATCATATCAATATAGTTATCGGCTTCTGCTCTTGGACCAAAAGAGATACCTGTTAAATTAGACATATTAGAAGTAGCTTCGGCACAAGAGATAACAACATAAACAGATGGTTCTGCATTTAGTAAAGTGGTATCCACAGATACTTCTTCTACTTCTACTCCTAACTCTTTAAAGTGTTCTAAAGTTTTATGGAAGTTTTCTAAATGCTCTTTTAATTCTTTAGAAGCATGAGGATACATAGATGGGTCCGCAATTTCTTTAATGGTACATACTTTCATTCCTTTGACATCTTTCGTAAGAGAATCATGAAGATGCATATCATGGGAATCCCAACTCGTCATATCATTTTTATCGATTCCTTTCATGGCATCGACAACAATACTAGCGTCTTCTACACTTCTTGTTAATACCCCGCAGTGATCTAGGCTAGAAGCAAATGGGAATAACCCATAACGAGAAATCATTCCATAAGTAGGTTTATACCCAACAATTCCACAGTAAGCGGCAGGTTTACGAATAGAATCTCCGGTATCAGAACCTGTCGCATAAGGATATACTCCTGCTGCAACCGCACAAGCAGATCCAGCACTAGAACCTGCACACATCCTTGACTTATCCCATGGATTTCTAACTATTCCAGTGTGACCAGTTGTTCCGGTTCCACCCATTCCAAATTCATCTAGAACGGTTTTATTCACAGGAATCGCCCCATGAGCATTTAAGTTTGAAATAGCGGTAGCGGTAAAAAATGGAACATAATCTTTTAAGGTGTTACTAGATCCTGTACTTAATATTCCCTTCGTACTATAGTTATCTTTAATGCCATAAGGAATACCAGATAAAATATCATCGGTTACTTCCCCTGCTTTCGCATCCTCTAAAATTGTTACAAAAGCATTATATTTCTCTTGTACTTCTTTTGATTTTTTAAGAGATTCTTGAACGAGTTCTTCAGAAGTAACTTTTCCTTCTTTTAGAGCTTCATGAAGTTCTACTAATCCTTTTTCCATCATCTTATCCCACCACCTTTGGTACTTTCACTTCAGAGCCGACATAATCATCACAGTTTGCTAAAAGGTCATCTAAACTAACAGACTCACTTGCTACATCTTCTCTTAATTCATAGGTAAAATCATCCAAGCAATGAGTCATTGGTTCAACAGACTCAATACCAGGTATTTCATTAATGATATCAATCTGTGCATCAATGACATCAAATTCATCTAATACCATCTTATTTTCTTCCCTAGTTAGACCAATCAATAACTTATCGGCATAATCATCAACCATTTCTTCTGTAAACTTTCTTTCTTCCATAAATCCTCCTTACAATAAAAATAAGTCCTACTACGTATAATAGGACTTATGAATTCTCAAGTGGCGCCTGATGTAGGACTCGGACCTACGACCTGCCGGTTAACAGCCGGATGCTCTACCAACTGAGCTAATCAGGCAAAAGTGGCGCTCAATGTAGGACTCGGACCTACGACCTGCCGGTTAACAGCCGGATGCTCTACCAACTGAGCTAATTGAGCATAATAGCAACATCGTCCTATCTGGGACGAATAAAAAATCCGCGGTGCCACCCAATTTGTCACTTCTGTGACCAACTTATCGATTTCTAAAAAAATCGTGTAATAAGATAACGGATTACTACCGATTAAATCTACTCGTACTCTTTCGACTTAACAACTAGTGGGGGTTTTTCCAAACAAGCGTCATTGTTAGCTCACACCATACCTAACTCGCTTTTACTCGTTTTTGTTTTTACTTTTCCCACGTCAAAACGCTTATGAACTCATTATAGAGCAAAGTCCTATTTTTGTCAATAACCTAGATGAGAAAAAAATTGTCAAGAAAAGGAAGATTACCCTTCTTCCTTTTCTTTTTCTAGATTTTGATTTAAATCAAAATCGACTTTTTCTTTCTTTTTGACATTTAACATCTCTGTTTTTAAAATTCTTTTGATAAGGTTATAGCCTAGGTTTTGTTCACGATTAATTTCTTCTGCTTGACGTAAATATTTTAACGTTTTAAATGTTTTTCCTAGATTTTTATAACACTCTGATAGGTTTAAGTAAACTGAAATATCTTCTTTTGGATAAAATTCATTATAGGTTACATAACAGAAAATCGCATCATTCCATCTTTTTTGCTTATAATAAATTTCTCCTAAGAAATAATAAGCATCAGGATTAGGGGCAAGTGAATTCGCTTCGATGAAAGCGGCAATTGCCTCTTGATATTGACCTAACTGACTATGAATATATCCTTTTAAAATCCATCCTTTTTGATTTTTCGCTTCATCTAATTGTTGGTAACTTGAAAGATACTCTAAAGCTTTTTCAAAACGATGATGCCGCATCTCATTATAGGCATAGCTATAAGCATTTTCTTTTTCTTTTACCTTTTCAATTGGTTCCATCAGTTCCATACTCATCACTTCTAAAGAGTAATAAAACTGATCTAACCGTTTCTTAATACGATTGCTTCTTAGAAGTTGATCATATTGAGTAAGCCAGTAACGTGCTTCTTCTACTCGCATGGCTTGGTAATACTGAAGAAAATATAGGAAATATTCTTGGTGAGGAAGAAAATGAGGAAGGATAGGTTCTACGGGATAGAAGGTTTCCTCCTCCTTTATTTCTTCTTTTTCTTCTATGATATCTTTTCTTTCCTCTAAATCCTCTAAAGGAAGTTCTTCTAATCTCCCACCTTCCTCTGGAAAAGAGTCTAATTCTAACGTTTCTTGATGAGGAAATACGAGTTTAGGGGGTTCTTCTAGGAATACCTCTTCCCTTTTTCCTTTTTCTAATTTTATTCCTGCTTGAAACAAATCTTCAATGAGTCTCTTCTCATAAGAAAGTAGACGTTTCTCATTTTCTTGATAAAGGTGAAAAGCATGGGTATAATGCATTTTTTCAATATTGACTTGAATAATTTGATACGTCGTTTCTATTTCTTTTTCGCGTTCTGTTAAGATTTTAAAGAAGTACTCTAAAAGGTCTAAATAATGGGATACTTTTAGAGTAGGGATCTCTTTATCAAAAGACCTACGTCGACACTTTTTTCCTACCTCTAAAGCCTTTTTAAAATCTCCTAAAGAAATTGCTTCTTGAAAAGTATAAAAAGCATTATCTTCTTTTTCATAAACGTGATTGACATTCACATATTCAAAAGTAGGATCTGCTAAAGAAGATTCCATCATTTCTAATAATTCTAAGAAAAGATACCAAGCATGATTATCTAAAGAGGAAGCTTCTCGGTACGCTAATATGCGTTCCAATTCTTTTTTAGCGCGAGGAATATTCTTCTCATCAACAGCCCGTAAGAAAGCATCAATTCTTCCCTCTTCTAATTTTTTCTCTTGATCTTCTTTTTGGAGTCTCATCTCTTCTTGGCGATCCAATAACATAGTTAAAAGGCATTTTGCAATTTCAAGCGGTAGGAAGTCTTTTTTCATCTCTAAGCAAAGATTCAATTTTTCTAAAGCCCCTTGATAATCCTCAGAAGCCAATGCCTCTAAGAAAGTTTGATACCGACCATTATAGGAATTGGCACCAACAATAACATGTTTTTTAGGGGGTAGTAAATAGTCTTCTAAAGAGTCTACCTCATAGTCTTTTTCCATCTTTCGGTAAAGTTCTAGATAAAGGAAATAAAACTCATCCTCACTACTAGATTCTTTGGTTTCAATCGTTCGCTTTAAATAGAAAAAGGCATCTTCTCCTAGAAAAAGGCTTGTTGTAAACTTTGCTAGAAAAAGAGAACTAGAACTAGTAACGGTAGAAAGAATTTCTTCTAAAAGAGAAGATGCTTCCTGATACTTTTTTTCTTCAATCAAATTCCAAACAGATTCTAAGATACCCGCAAAAGCATAACGGTTATCCTCTTTTAAGAGAAATCGCTCTCCTCTAAAAAAGGGTTCTCCATTTACGAATACCATTAGATTTTTTTTCATGAATTTATTCCTCTTAACGGAGGAAATCTCTACCATATCGAGGTTCTTCCACTTACCACTTGTCAAAACACTTCTCATATAATGCCCCCAATAATACTAATTGCTTTCTATTATAACAAAACCGGAGGTGAAATAGCAAGAAAAAAAGTATAAAATTTCTTTTATACTTCTTGAACAACAACAATGATCATTGGTTTAGAAGAGGTTTCTTGATAGAAATACTTTCCTAATTTATCGCGAATTCCTAACTTAATCTTATTAAAATCAATATAGTTAGGATTAATAAATTCTTCTACGACTTCTAAAGAAATCTTTTCTGCTTCTTTAATTAGATCACTATTATCTTTTACATAAATAAATCCACGGGTTAAAATTTCTGGACCAGCAAGTACTTTCTTACTTGCTTTATCTAGTGTCGTAGTAACGATGACAATTCCATTTTCTCCCAAGAGTTCTCTATCCTTTAAAACAAGATCCCCAACATCTCCTGGTTGTTTACCATCAATTAAGACTTCATCTACTTTTATCTTTTCACCGGTATCCACAAAAGTTCCATCTTGAAGAGTGACAACCTCCCCATTTAACTTTAAAAAGACATGATCTTCATCCATCCCTAAGCGATAAGCAAGTCTTGCATTTTCTACTTGATCACGATATTCTCCAATCATTGGAAAATAATATTTTGGTTGCATCATATTGATCATCATCATAATATCTTCTTTAGAGGCATGAGGAGAACGATATTGCTTCTTGGAAAGAACAATTAAGTTGCATCCAATTTTCGCAATACTATCAAATACTTGGGTAGAAGTAAGTTCAATACTATCATAAATAGGAGAAGCAAAAACAACAGTGTCTTTTGCAGTTAACGTAACAAACTTATCATATCCACGAATAATTCGTTTCATATTAGAGTAAGGTGCTTCTCTTTCATTGGATACAATGACAATAATGCCTTCCTCTTCTACATGATGAATATTTTTAATACGACTCTTATCAAAGGAAATATAACCGTAATCAATCGCTTTTAAGATGATATTTTCTAGTTTTTTTCCCATAATAACCACATTGCGATCCGTTTTCTTTACTTCTTCTAAAAGTTCTTGAATACGGAAAACTTGGGCTTGCATAATATTGATAAGAATTCTTCCCTCATTATGGTTGATGACCTCACG
Organism: uncultured Bacilli bacterium; assembly: GCA_947632115.1. GTDB lineage: Bacteria > Bacillota_I > Bacilli_A > RF39 > UBA660 > UBA5578. The sequence continues at coordinate 23,145 of CANROB010000012.1, read as the reverse complement.
AATAATATCTCTAGCGCGATGATTAGGAGAAGTAAATCCCGTTTTAGAAGCATAAAGAGATTCTCCTAAAAGGCATAAAACTCCTTGTTTTCCCACATAGGCAATTTTTCCAATATCTGAACTAAAGACATCCATCATCGAAGGATCAAATACATAGTTACCAGTAAATACAATCGCCCCATCTTCTGTATAAAGAACATACATTAAAGAATCTGGAATCGAATGAGATACCCGAATAGGAAAAATACTATTCTTACCAAAAGTAACTTTACGGTGTAGTTTTAATTCTATTAATTTAGCATCCGTAATTCCCTCTTCTAATAAATCCTGTTCAATAATATCTAAAGTAAATTTAGTAGCATAAACAGGAACACCTTTTATTTCTGATAAAAGATCTGCTAAAGCACCCATCTGCTCATCATGGCCATGGGTTATAAATATTCCAACAATCCGATTTTGATTTTCAATAAGATAGTCATAATTGGGAATAATATAATCTATTCCTAGTAAACTATCATCTGCATATTTTAATCCCGCTTCAAATACATAAATATCGTCGTCTACTTCAACGACAACCATATTCTTTCCAATTTCGTTTAACCCACCAAGGGCAAACATTTTAATTTTACTCATAAAACTCCTTTCTTTTTTTTCGACTAACCCATTATATCAAAGAATGAACGCTTCGTCTACCTCTATCCATTATATCATCGATTTTTCAAAATAATAAGTAGTTAAAAGAAAAAAGAATACTTATCGTAGTAATCTTTTCGTAAATGAACTAGGGCTCGTATAACCAACGAGATCACAAGTTTCATAATATACTAAAGGGATTTTTTCTCCCGTTTTAAAACTTTCAGCATCTTGATTCAATAACTCCCCTAGTCCTCTTTCAAAGGTAGCTCGAAAACTTGCAAAAGAAATCTCTTGCTCCGAGGTTTCCTCAAGAATTCTTTCAATCTCTTCACATACCCCTTGATAACTAAGAAGGGCAAGACTTGGTCTATCAAAGCCATGAAGTATTTCTTTTTGTAATCGTTTGACAGGTGCACTTACATGATAGTTATCAAAAATGGTCTTTGGGTCTTGCTTTGCCCAAAACAAAAGAGAAGAAAAAACCGTGAAATACCCACTATTTAATGGTAGATGCCGAGCCTTAAAATAATCGTCTAAATCTTTTAAAAAGATATCCTCTTTCCCATTTTGTAAGGAAGCAATCATCCTTGTCTCATTTCCTTGATAAACATTTTTTAGGATTTTCTTCATCAATTTCTTACTAAACTGATAGTTAGGAGGATACAATCTTTGTTGAACAGGAACCCCGTAGAACTTGCACCACCATTCTTCTATCAGTAACGCTAAACCCTCAGATACTGCTATTCCCACTTTTCTAGCATCAGCCATACTTGCATGGGTCCCCTCATGTATTAGTGGGCGTTGTAAATCGGATTCCTTCCCACAATCCCCTCTAGAAAGCCCAATCGCAATCATATTGCTCTCTGGAAAAAAACTTTGCTTTGGTTCATTGATATAAACGTTCTTATAAAAAGTCGCACTTATTCCTAAAAAGGAAGGCGTACAAAAAATTCCCCGACTTTCCAAAACTTTTCTCATCTCTTCTTGTAACCAAGATAAAACTCCCTGCGTATAAGATCTATCCAAATTCATCATAGAGTTTTGGCGAATCTCTTTATAAAAAGGTAATTGTTCGTAATCTTCTGGTACTGGTATTTTAGTATCCATTAAGTAAATATAGGCCATCTACATCCCCCTTTTTTGGTGTATTATATCATAACTACTAGAAATGTCAAAAATACAAAAAGAAGAGTTCTTATCCTCTTCCTTCTTTCTTCTTCGTAACAGAAACGCCATCTCCTATAGAATAAAAGGTCGTTTCATAATCTTCTAAATTTTTTAAAAATTCAATATAAGCCTGAATTTTATGAATAAGCTGTCTCGTATTACGATTATGGGTAAGTTCGGGATTTTCTACCATGCCATGAAAAGAAAGATTATCCGTTACAATGACTCCTTCTTTCGCTAAAGCAGAACAATACTTTAAAAAGAATTTTTGGTATTGACTTTTCGCAGCATCGATAAAGATAAGATCATACTCTCCTTCTACTTCCACAGTTAAGGCATCTCCTAAAATCACTTCTATTTGATCTTCTAACTGCATCTTTTGAATATTCATCTTCGCCTTTTGATAAAGTTCTTCTTCCCGTTCAATCGTTACCACTTTTATCTCGTGAGAGATAAGAGCAAAACGAATAGCAGAATAGCCTATCGCCGTCCCAATTTCTAAAATTCTTTTCACCCCATGTTTTTCAATATAATCACAAAGGAAATCGATTCCAGCATCTTGCATAATCGGAACATGATTTTCTTTGGCATATTTTTTTATTTCTAATATCTCTCCCATAGTCCTTTACTCTTCAATTCTTCTCTTTTCGCAATATGTTCTTGGTAAGTCTTGGTAAAATAGACTTTTCCCTGATTATCTGCTAAAAAATAGTAATAATCAGAAGAATCTGGTTCTAATGCCGCTTCAATCGATTCAATAGAAGGATTACAAATAGGTCCAACAGGAAGACCTAATTCTGTTGTCGGACGAGTATTATATCCATTTACGGCCTCTAATTCATAAGTATATAAATCCCTTTCACTCATCTCTACTTGTGCCCCATAATAAGCCGTTACATCACTTCCTAAGCTAATGTTATGATCTAAGCGATTCTTAAAAACTCCTGCGACTCCTTTACGATACGTAACCGTTGGTGCTTCTAGTTCAATCACACTTGCAAGCGTTAAAATCTCGTGAACAGAATATTTACTCTTTTCGATTTTCTCACGGTAAGGAGTAAGCTTTTTATCCATTTCTCCTAAAAGGGTTTTAAAAATTTCTTCAATCGTTACATCTTTATTCTTAAAACGGTAGGTATTAGGATATAAATATCCTTCTAATGGATAATAAATATTTTCATCTAAAATACTATCTTCTAAAAACCAGTACTCATTTATTAATTCTTTTATATAATTCTTATCTTTTAAAAGAGCAAACACTTCATCCGTTGTATGATTTGTCTTATCAGCAATTAAAGAAGCAATGCCACGCATATTTAATCCCTCTTTAAAAGTAATACTAATTTCATCAGGGTTGATAGAAGTTCCACCACTTCCCAAAGCCTTTAAAATTTCAGGAACACTCATATTATTTTGTAAATAATACGTTCCTGCTTTTAGATGTCCAGTTGGCGGATTTAATTTTAAATAAATGCGATAAGCTAATACATTTTTAATTAAATGTTTCTCATATAACACATCTGCTAAAGTAGCATAGGTACTTCCAGAGAGAACTTCTACTTCGATTGGCTCACTAGAGTTTCCTACAGCCTCTAATGATTTTTGATACGTAAAAAGAACACCAACAATAGCTACAATAACAATAGCAATTAAAATTCCAAATACTAACAATACTTTTTTCATAAATTCCATCTACAACAAAAAAGAGTAAGTATTACTCTTGTGATTCTGAATCCTTTCCTTGGATTTCATTTTGTAACTCATCTAAAATGGTTTCAATAATCTTCCATTCTTTCTCAGTTTCAATAGGTAATAATTTTGTTTCATCTTCATCTGGGTTATAAATAGAAGCATATACTTTTGTATTTCCTTCTTCGTCTAATGTGTTATCGGTATACACAATATAATTTTTCTTTGTCTCATCAGATTCGAATGTAAATAATACCTCACATTCTACTTCTTTTCCTTCGTCATTTACAACTTTAAATGTCATTTTTTCTTCCATGATTTTTTTCCTCTCTTTCTCTATCTAAATAAGTTTGCAAAATGATATTCGCAGCTACCGCATCTACTTTCTTCTTTCTTTTTTTCCTAGACATATCCGCTTCTAGTAAGTAGTTCGTAGCTTCCACAGTAGATAAACGTTCATCTTGCATCACTACTTCTATACCAAATTTGGTTTCGATTAACGCCTTAAATTCTAGGGTAGTCTGTGCTCTATCACCTATACTATTATTCATATTTTTAGGTAATCCCAAAACAATTTTTGTAACATGATACTCCTCTATCAAATTTTCTAAAGGTTCTAATAACGCCTCATAACAGCCTTCTTCAAAGCGAATAGTCGTCAAAGAAGATGCAATCGTTAGCGTAGTATCACTTAAAGAAACACCGAGGGTTCTCGTTCCTAAGTCTAAGCCCAAGTATCTCATTCTTTTAAGAAATCTCTAACAAGTACTTCTAAGATTTTTGTTCTCTCAAAACGAGTCAGTTTGCTTCTAGCCTCCTTATGACTAGAAATATATCCTGGGTCTCCACTCATGAGGTATCCTACTATTTGATTGATAGCATTATATCCACGCTCTTCTAGTATCTGTGACACTTCCTTAATCACTTGCGAAATCATAGCATCTTGAAACTCAGACGCTTCATAGACTTTTGTTTCGCCCATGTCAATCACCCTCTTCTATGAATACACTTCCATTTTAACATATTCCCTTTTTTTTGTAAATGGGTTAAGAATTTTTTACCAAACTTTTATAGGCATTACCCTTTTCTTCAAAATTCTTAAAATATTCATAACTAGAAGCAGCTGGACTTAAAAGACAAATTTTTCCTGGCGATGTTACTTCCCTAGCTTTTAAAACCGCCTCTTCTAAGGTTTCTACCAAGAAAATAGAAACATCTGGATTATCAATTTGTTTTCCAATCTTATGCCCTGTTGTTGGCATACAAATTAAATTTCTTACGTTTCCTTCTTCTAAATAATCCATTAGTTTTTGATAATCGATTCCTCTATCCATTCCGCCAAAGATAAGTGTATCTACCTTCTTTAACGATTGAATGGCTGAGATGGTTGCTTCTGGAATGGTCGCAATCGCATCATTATAGTAAAGAATTCCATGGTATTTTCCTACAAACTCCATGCGATGAGGAAGTGGTTTAAACTCTAAAATGGCCTCTTTGGTCTTTTCTAAGTCTAATCCTAAAATCTCAGAAATCGTAAGTGTCGTCATAATATTTCGAAGATTATGTTCTCCTAAAAGAGAAGTAGTCTGCTTTCTATCAAATAACTCTTTCCCATTTAAAGTAACAACATCTCCTTTTAGAAAAGTCGTATTGGAATCCTTACTTTCTAATAAAGTCATCCGATAAGGAATCCCTAAATAAGAGTCATTCATATAACTATTTAAAGGCTCAATATCTTGAAAATAAAGGCGATAATCATCCTTTGTTTGATGCTTAAAGATATTTAATTTATTTTCGTGATAATGTCTAACACTCCCACTATGATCTAAATGATCCTGATACAAATTTAAGATGGCCGCAATATGAGGAGAATGATGAACAAACTCTAATTGCAAAGCAGACATCTCAATCACTATCCAACTATCCTCATTTATGGTTTCTAACTCTTCAAAAATAGGTTTTCCAATATTTCCTAATAAATAGGCATCACAACCATTCTTTTTTAGAGCTTGATAAACTAAACTAGAAGTCGTACTTTTTCCTTTTGTTGCCGTAATTCCAATAATTTTTTCTCTATCTACTTCTAATAAGAGTTCTAACTGCGAAGTAAAAGGGAGATTTTTTACATCAATATCCTTAGTAATTACCCCAGGACTTTTTAAAATAAGATCAAATCCCTCTAAATGACTTAAATAATCTTCTCCCGTAATAATGGTTACATTAGGATCTTCCCTTAACTCTGGATGGGTCTCATGAATATCTTTTTTATCCATAATGGTAAGAGGCATCGAAGAATACCGGCGGATAAAGTGGTAACTAGATTCCCCTTCCATACCAAATCCTAAAATCGCTATTTTTTTCCCTAATAATTTCTCTAAGATTTTATGATACATATTTGTTTAATTCCTCCTTGACTAACGCTAAATAGTCTTCTGGAATATGATTTTCAAAGTTAAAAACTTTTCGGTAATCTAAAGTTTCCTCTAAAGGATAGTGTTCTTGGTAATATTTTAAAAGAAAACTATCTTTATATTGATCCATTGCTTTTAAAACAGCAAAACGGACTTCTCCAGTTGTTCCTACACATTCAAATGGTTTTACATCTTGGTATCCTAAAAGTTCTAAAAACGTTGGAAGTAATTCTTCTTTATCATATAAGTCTTCTCCAAAAATAGAAATTAACTCTTCCCTCTTCAAGAAAGGGCTTAAAATGATATAGACAAAAAGGCATTTTGGACAGTTACAGCACCACTTCCAAGGAGTGGACTTACTACCAACATTACAACTTTTAAATACTGGATGATATTTTGGATAATGCGCAAAAATCATGGCAATTTGAAGTTCATTTAAACAACGCAACAAACTAAAATACTGAATATCTGCTTTCAAGTATTTTTTGGCATACCACGCAAAATCACTTTCAAATTCATAAGTTTTCGAATATTGGTGATTAATTTTAGTTCCTAATACAGTAGCTTCATTCGCACTTCCCTCATTGGATAAGACAATATATTTTTTATTGGTGAGATAAGCACATAAATAAGAAAGAAATGCTAAAAGAGCACTAAAAGGAGTATGTCCATTTAAAAATCCCTCTTTATTTAAACGGATAAGTTCTTGATCAATTGTTCTCTCTACTTGAAGATAAGAAGAAATGCCCGCTACTTTCATACAAGCAATACCAGGTTCCTTAGGATTTACCATGAAGCAAAGATTTTCTTCATTTTTTAAAATTTCTAAAGAAACAGCAGAATCTTTTCCGCCACCAATAGCAAGTAAATTTCCTTTTCCCTGATAAGTAATAGAAAAAGGGATCTCAGGTCCTAGCGGGATTATTTCCATCCAAGAAGTGAAATCACACTCTATTCCATTCACATAACGGAATTCCCCTAATCCCCAGTAATATAGTTTTAAAAACCAATCTATTTGTTCTTGCTCTAAATGCCCTGCTTCAATCATTACTTTTGGGCTACAGGTACATTTCCAATAACTAATTAATTCTACCAAACCTACTTCAAAAGCAAGGTGAGAAAGATACTGCATATCATGATTTTGAATTTCTGTTTTCACAATTCGAATCGTTGGATGAAATTGCGCTAAAGCAGGAATTTCAAAGAAATACTCCAGTACGAAAGCATCCTCTTCTTCTCTTACCTCACAACTGTGATAATAGAAAGTAGGATACTGTTTTCTTAGGTTTAAAAATTTCTCTTGATTCATAGGTTTCACCACTATCATTATATCAAAAAAAATAGACATTAGTCTATTTTATTTCACAAACCTAGGTTTCGCTTGTTCCATCTCGTTTCTAACAGCAGCTTCTTCTAGAAGGATATCTATATAACCAGTTTCTACTTTAGACATAGAACCTAAAACCTGTCCTTTGGCATTTTCTAAATTACTAGTTCCACGTTCCTGTTGAATTAAGGCATCAATATCTTTTCCGTCTTGTTTTGCCCTTTCCCGAATCATCTGTTGTAGTAATATCTTATAAACGGCATCTAAGTCCTTTGACTGTTCTTCTCTATTCCCTATTTGTAACATTTCTGCAACCGAAGTTAACCCTTTATTTTGTACATATTCTTCAATAAGGCTCTCAACAGCTCCTTGTTTTTCCTGTGTCATATATCCTCCTACCCTACTATTATTAGTATATAAGAAGAGACCTAAAAAGTCAATCACAAACAAAAAAATACGGAAAAACCGTATTTATTTATAAATGGTAGCCTGTACGGGATTCGGACCCGTGTATGTTGCCTTGAGAGGGCAATGTGTTAAACCGCTTCACCAACAGGCCATGTCTAAAACAACATATTCATTGTATCATTAATCCTCTTTTTTTACAATATAAAAATGCAAATATTAGAAATTATGATATAATAAAAATAATTACAAAAGGAGGATATATGAGTAAGGAAAACAAACAGACATTAGAAGTCTATCAAAAAACAGCGCATATCTATTTAGAGAATAATGAAACGCATGATGCGATGGATATAGAAAAAGCGAAAAAGAAAAAAGAGGCCTTAGAAACCCTCATTAAAGAGAGTTTTAAAGGATTAGAAGAACACGCAAAAGTTCTTGAAATTGGATCAGCTGATGGAATCAATGCCGCTTATATTCAAAGTTTAGGATACGATGTAACCGCTAGTGATGTCGCTGATGACTTTTTAAAGGAAATTCGGAAAAGAAATTTAAAAACGATTCGTTTCAATGTTCTAGAGGATGACTTTATGGAGAAATATTATGCCGTTTTCTGCTGGCGGGTATTTGTTCATTTTACCAAAGAAGATGCTTTAAAAATTATCAAAAAAGTCTATGATAATCTAGAAGAAAATGGTATTTTCTTATTTAATGCTATCAATAAAGAAACCAAATCCGTGGAAGAAGAATGGATAGATTTCGAAGGAGAATATCATATGGGGCAAAAGAGATATTATCATTATTTCTCACAAGAAGATTTAGATGATATAATTGCGCAAACTAACTTTCATATCAAAGATTTTCATAAAGAAGGCGGAGAAAACCATAACAAATGGCTAGTTTATACGTTACAAAAAAAAGAAAGTATTAATCAAAAATGAAATTTACTCTTAAAATAAAGTCTATTAAAAAAATAGTGCACGAATTATAGTGTACTATTTTTTTACTTGAATCGTTTATTTGCTAAAAATTAAGAAGAATGAGAAGAAATCACTGCTATCGTAATCATGCCGATAAAAAATAATACGAAGAAGATAATAAATCCAACAATCAAAATGGTATCCTCATGCTTTTTCATTTTTGCTTTTAAAATGGAAATATGATTTTCTAATTTGGTATGAGAATATTTTAAACAAATGAAAATAGCTAACGTAATAAGAAGTGGTATCAATAATAAGAACAAGATTCCAGAAAAGATATGGGAAGAAAGAATTAATCCAATACTACCAAAAATAAGGCCCATAACAATCATCAAAGTAAATATTAAAATGCCTTGTACAGTATCTTTGATTTCCTGGATACGTTCCTTTTCTTTTTCTTCTGCTGTTTTTTTCCTTGGGGGCATCTTCTTTTTGACAGAAGAAGGAATCATGCCTAGATCAGCCATTTCGTCTAATACCCCATGATACGATTCTTTTAATTCCTTCTTTTGCCTCGATAATTCTTCCCTATCCGTATTTTTTAATAAATAATCGGTCACCTTATTTTTCATATTTTTTGAAGACATTTTTATTCCTACTACTTCCTAAATAAAAACTTTTCAAACTCTCCTACATTATATCAAAAACCATATAAAAAGAAAATAAAAAGTCCTTACAAAATAAGAACTTAATGCCTAAAAAAAGGCGTACAACAACTTTTTAGTATTCATTCTATTGTATCAAGAACAAACGTTTGATATAATTTTATTAGGAACATTTAATAGTTGGGTGATTGCCAAACTTCATAAAGAAGGGAGGCGATAGTATGAATAAGAAGGATTTTTTAATTCTATCTTTAGTAATTCTTATCTTCCTATTAGTATTATTACTATTTATAGTTTTAATATAAAAAGAAAATCACCTAACTCAACTGCTTTGAATTAGGTGAAACCAAAATTGTATTGGCAACACTCAACACTAGCATATTGAATGTTCCTTTTTTATTTTATGCAAGTTTCCTCGACAAATGCATCATACTTTTATCAAGTACGTTCTCTATGTTTACTCGTATTTTTCCGAGTTACAATCAATTTGGTAGCGATGGGGAGATTCGAACTCTCGACACCATGGGTATGAACCATGTGCTCTAGCCAACTGAGCTACATCGCCATTAAAAGTAAGCAATATAAATATATCATATTTACCTACCTTTGACAAGACATATTTTCATTTTTTAAACAATTGCTCTAAAAACATCAAGTAAATCTTTTTTGGTATCCGCACTCATACGATGAATTTCTTGCACTGTTCGAATAGACTTTTGAAGATGCAACAGATCATGAGTATTACTAACTTCTGCTCCATCAAATACTTGGAATAAAGAAGTTACACAACGTTCCTTGTTTTCTTCATTCACTTTCTCTACCCATTGTTGAACACGCTTTGATACCTTCTTGCTATAAGGGCTTAAAGAAGATTCCTCCACAAAATGATCATCCTCTACTTGCCAGTTAAAAGGATCATGTTGTAAAAATCTTTTAGATTTACTTTTGACAATTAGAAGATCTCCAGGATGATAAAGAAGCATTCCTACAACACTTTCTTGTGGAACAATTTTATGAATTTTCTTTGCAATTTTTTGATATTTTTTTGTTAATGTTTCTCTTTTTGTGAATCCTGGTCCATCGTTACTATAAACCGCTACAATATGTTTTTGTAAATAAAATGGAGCTTGCATAGCGGCATAAACAGCGAGGTTCCCACCTTTAGAATGCCCACCAACGCGAATAGTATGATGATAAAAACGAAAATATTTTTTTAAATACTGCGCGGCTAACTCTTGTGCAGGGACAGGAAACTGATACACCATACAAGCATCTTCTAACCATCCACTAATAGCATCATCCGTTCCCTCATAAGAAACATAAATACTTTTATCTGGTAATGTTAACGTAATAGCTCCAAACTGACAATCATGATGAATCACTTTGACATAATGACTAAAAAGAATATTTTGATAACGTCTCGTCTTAGCCATTTCTTTTAATAAAGCATATACTTTTTTAGAAAACCAAGTATTTAAAGCAGCAGCTTTCGCCTTTTCTTCCATTTCTAATACTCTAGCAACTTCTTTTAATAAAATGGAATTCGTTCCCACAATGCCCTCTAGTGGCAGATAAGAAAGTTGTGAAAAAATAACATTATCGATATCTGTAAATGCTTTTTCTTCCCATGAACAATTACCGTATTTTTTTACATAATGTAAAAGATTCATTTTCTCAACCTCCTTTTTTATAAAGAAAACCTCATCACGAGGTAATAATCAATTTGGCTGCCCCAGTTAGATTCGAACTAACGCATCGTGGAGTCAGAGTCCACTGCCTTACCGCTTGGCTATGGGGCAATACAACTAAAGACAGTTATATTATACTCTTTTTTTCTTTATTTGGGAATACTTCTTTATTTTCTTCTTTCAATTTTTTATTTTTCGAATTTTTTTAATACCAAAATAATTTCAAAATGAAAATACTCACTTTTTATGATGCACCCTTTTTACATAAAAAAGTATTTTTGATATCCGTATATTTCTAATAATCTTTCACAAATTAATAAAGAGAACACATTTTTTACTTGCGGTTCTAAAGGAAAAAAAGTATAATAAATGGTGAAAAATAGGAAGTGTGTTGTATGAAGGGAAAATATAGGCTACTCTTGATACTTCTTCTTTTTATAGTCATAATAATCGGACTAGCATTGTTCATTGCTTTAAAATTTTTATCCCTTGATATTACCTTATTAGGAGAAAAAGAGATGACTATTGGTTTAAAGGAAGAATATCAAGAAGCAGGAGTAAAAGCTAGCTATTTAGGGAAGGACATTAGTGCTAGCGTAAAAATAGAAGGAAAAGTAGATACTCAAAAAGAAGGAACTTATACCCTCACCTATCGTATCAAAAAAAATGGAATAGAAAAAACGGTAGAAAGAAAAATTACTGTCAAAGATTTAGAACCACCTACTATTACCCTTGACGGAGAAAAAGAAATAACCATTTGTAACATAGACTCCTATCAAGAAGCAGGATATCATGCCAATGACAACAAGGACGGTGACATTACCGATAAAGTAAAAATCACAAAGGAAGAAAATAAAATAGTCTACGAAGTATCTGATCATAACGGAAATACGGTAACAGAAACGAGATCTCTTAAAATTGATGACAATAAGGCACCTGTTATTACCTTAAGTGGCGGAGAAGTTCTTTCTCTTGTAATTGGAAACGCCTATCATGAATTAGGATACAAAGCTTCTGATAACTGTATGGGAGATATTACCAAGAAGGTAAAAGTATCAGGCTCTGTCAATACCAAAAAAGTAGGAACCTACCAGATTACCTATGAAGTAAGTGATCTAAACAATCATAAAACAACCATAAAACGAGTAGTCAATGTCATTTCTAGAGACAAAGCAGGTGTGATTTATCTTACCTTTGATGATGGTCCTAAACAAGGAACGACCAATGTCATTTTAGATATCTTAAAAAAAGAAGGAGTAAAAGCAACCTTTTTCGTCACCAATGGCGGACCAGACTCCTTAATTCAAAGAGAAGCGAATGAAGGTCATACAGTCGCACTGCATACTGCTTCTCATCAATATAGTAAAGTATATGCTTCTATGGATGCCTATTTTAAAGACCTTGAATCTGTGAAAGATAGAGTAAAACGATTAACAGGAGAAGAGGCAAACATTATTCGTTTTCCAGGTGGGAGTAGCAACACGGTTAGTAAAAAATACTCAAAAGGAATCATGACAAAATTAACAAAAGAAGTTCTATTACGCGGTTACCATTACTTTGATTGGAATGTCAGTGCAGAAGATGCTGGCGGAGCAAAGACAGCTAATCAAGTTTATAAAAACGTTACTTCTCATTTATCTAAAAAAAGAGCTAATGTTGTATTGATGCACGATATAAAAGCACAAACCCGTGATGCCTTACAAGACATTATTCAATATGGAAAAATGCATGGATATGTTTTTGAAGCTATTACCTATCAAACACCAATGGTAACACATGGAGTAAATAACTAAAAAAAGCACTAAGTGCTTTTTTTGACCCATAATTTAAGTCATCTTCCGATAGAGTAACTTCCCTATTTGTTTAATACTTTTTCCAATCACTAGAAAGATATTTTCACGATTTAAATAATCGCTTTTAAATTCTTCATGCTCTACAGTTTCTACATAATCTTGTAGACTACCCGTATAATATTCATATTTTTGAAACGCTTTGATCATCTTAGAAGGTGTTATTCTTTGATCTTTTAATTTGTCCTTTTTAATTTCACTTTCTTTTAAAATCGTAGAAACAAATTCCGTACAAATATAAGAGTCACGAATAGGAAAAGATATTCCTGTCGTGAAAAGGAGTAAATCTAACAAATTATACATGTATTGTTTTTCGTTTTTCTTAAAATACTCAATATTCTGCTGTAATTTTTGATATTGCTTAAAGGTAATAGGAATACGAAAAATCTTTACTGGAACCGTTTCTTCTCTTCCCAAACTTAATGTCTCTACATTTTCTCTAACGAATCCTCCCACAATAGGATTTTGATAATGAAAGCGAGCAAAAGAATAAATCTCATTTAAATCCTTATCAAGCGCTAAAGAAGCATGATTATAGTCATTCCCAGAAATTTTTCTGATTACTTTTCCTGATCTGGTAAGCGTTCTTGTTAAAATAACATATACATACCTTCCCATACTATTCTCCTTTATCACAAGAAAAGAGGTATTAACCTCTTAACTTTTTATTTTGTTCAACGCAAGCCTTAACATCTCCGTCATTGATAGCAGTTCCTACCATATCACAAAGATCAAGAGTAGACATTTCTTTAATTGTACGAATAAATTTTCTTTCTGTCACGGTTGAAAAACCTGTAAAATAATCATCCCCAATAAACGTTAAAGGAACATATTCTGAATCAATATCTAAAGCATCAACTACTTTATTATAAATAGCAGAATCTGTCTTAATTTCATATTGATGAATTTTTAAATAAGGATAATCTTTTTCAATCGTTGATAACCACTCACGTTCTGCATGACAATGATCGCAAGTGGATAAATAGAAAAGATAAAGCTGAACAGTATACTTTCCCTCATTTTCATAAGTGGGTTCTACTTCATTGCTGTTTGAATTTGTACTAGAATTTGAATTCGTATTCTCTACATTGCTACTAGAATTATTAGAATTTCTATTCTCTTTTTCTCCACACCCTACTACTAGGATGATACAAAGAAATAAAAGTATCCATTTCTTCATGTCAATCACCATACTCATTATAACATATTTTCGCAATCTATGCTATCTAATACGAGGTCCTTTTTCTTCTTCTGGTTCCATAGAGCCATAAATAAGTTCATAAATTTCTTTATTTTCTTGTGACCAAGACGGTTGCTGTTCCTCTTTCTTTTGCGTTTCCGTCTCTTTTGTCTCTTTCTTCGTAATTTCTTCCTTTTTCTGACGGTCAACTACTCTAAGATTACGTACTTTATTAGCCAATCCGAAAAGAGATGCTCTACGAATTGGTTTTAATTCTTCTATTGTTTTAGGTTCTTCTGTTGATTTAACTTCTTCTACTGCTTTAGGCTCTTCTATTGGTTTAGCTTCTTTTAAAGGTGCAGGTTCCGCAATAAGAGGTTCTTCTTCCTCTTCTTTTGGAGTTTCTTCTACCTCAGGAATTTCTAATTCTTCGTAATCTTCTTTGAAAGCATCACGAAGGGCACCAAGAAACCGCTCATCTAAATACTCTTCTTGTTCCCCTCTAACAGGAACTTCTGTTAAAGATGGGGGAACAGGAATATCTTCTTCTAAAGAAGACTCATCATCCACGATTTCTTGTGGAGTCTTTTCTTTTTCCTCTATAATTTCTGGATTTATAACGGGAGCGGATAATGCCTCTATATCAGGAGATTCTACTAAAACAGAATTTTCTTCCGTTTTTGTTTCTTCTACCTTATTGCTCTTATCAATTGGTGTCTTAGAAATTTCCTCTAACTGTTCTTCTAAAGAAGTAGTTCTAGCGTCCACTAACACCGTATGATAAACATCCCAATGGTCGATATCAGGAACATCATATCTTGCTGATAACTTTTCAAGGTGAGATGCAATATCTTCTTCGATTTCAGCACCTCCCCCAAGAGTAATATCCCCTTTCTTATGCATATAAATATCATCTAAAGCTTTTTGATAAGCTTTTACTCTATCCTCTAATTGACGAACTTTACGAAAATCCGTTCCATTCTGTTTGAGCCAAGTCTTGGCATCTTCTATATCTGATGCTGTAATAGTATATTGTTGATAATATCCTTGAAAATGTTCCCCATCTGTCCCCATTAAACAAGTTCTTACGAAAACAGATCCAACTAAAGACTTTTCAAGAGCCGCTAAACGACTAGGAGTTCTTTTCATAGCGACAGTAGAATATACTGGGAAAACCAATGCAGAATCTAGTAAACTATTAGACTCTCCTAAGGCATTTTTCACTTGATAATCGGTTTGAAAGCTGGCAGTAGATTCTTTTGATATATTTAAGGCAGAACAAAGATTTTCATCCATCTCATCTTGATGAGCATGAACATAATTCTTGATTGCCTGCAACATCTTTTTCGTTTTTCCCTTGAGAGATATCCCCATAGCAAGCGTTTTATCCAAGACTCTAGCTATTTTACGTTGTTCATCCGTAACAGGAATGGTTTCTACTTTCTCTTCTAAAATAGAAGTCTCTTTTGCCTCTTCCTGCTCTTTAGAAGCAACATCCTCTTCTACTTGTTCATCCTCAAAAGCACCTACAACAGGTTCCACTTTTTCCTCTTTACTAGGTTGCTCTAGAGGCACCTCTTTCATAGTCTCTTCCGGATTAGGTATCTTAGAATCAGTCTTTTTAGAAGAATCCTCTAAAGATACTTCTTCAGGATGAGGGAGTTCTGGATTAAACGGATCTCCTACCGTCTCCCCTTTTCCCAATGCAACATGATAAGCATCTGCACTTGCATATTGTTTTCCATCTGGGCCAATAAAGAAGTGAAGATCATCTAAAGAAGTAATGGGTTTAAAAGTACTTTGAAATTGATCCCCTACTTGACAAAACTTCCATTTAATCTCAGGAACAACAGAATTAATCGTATACAAATATTTATTACTTGATACATTGGCAGCAATTTTAGCGTGAATGGCACTTGAATTCATTCCATCCTTAGCTACACTTTCCAAAAATTCTGATAATTCCATGTCTACAATATGTAGATATTCATTCGTTTGAACTGCTATCATGTTTTCACTCCTATCATATAAGAAAATGATACCATAATTCTCTAGTTTTTTCAACGACTTCTAGAAGAGAATTTAAAAAAAGGTTTAATTTTTTTCTTGCTTTCTATCTTATTTTCGTTTATGATAAAACGGAAAGGAAAGAAAACATGAATATTTACAATCAAATTGTTAAGAAACTTTCATCCTCAAAAAAGCAAAAAGAAGTTTCTTTCAAAATAAAAAATTTAGAAATAGATAATGGAGAGGCACTCCCTAATATTATCTTTCCCAATACGATTAGTATGTTATCGCTTGGAAAATGGCTTCAAATTTTTTCTTGTGAAACGGATAATAAACTTATTCATATTACTCCCAACTCTATCAAAACAATTGGAAAAGAACTAGGTAAAATTTTTTTCTCGCTTGGGATTTCTCCAAATGAAACCGTTTTAGTTTCTCACCTAAAAGAAGGCACTTTTAAGGCGATTGTAGTATCACAAAAAAGAAAACAAAAAGCTACTTATGAATGGAAGGATAGCCAAAGAAACCTTACTCTTTTTAGTAGAACGAATAAAGATAGTTATACCATTTTCCCTGATGGAAGTATAAAATTAAAACAAGAAATCCTAGAGGATAAACAAGAAAAAGTTTCCCTTTCTTCTTGGCAAAGGAATGAATCTTATCAACTAAAACTAAAGAAGAAAAATCTAGAAATCACTATTCGTATGAAAACTTTACTAGATAAAGAAGAAAATGAAAAAGAAAAACAGATTTTAAAAAGCAGTCTTCTACAACCCTCTTTTACAGAACTACCTTTTGAAGAATTATTTTCTAGTCTTTCTAGAAACTTAACGAGACCTTTAGAAGAATATCCCTATCTTATGATAGAACGTACTCATTTTACTGGGGAAAAGGAAATGCTAGATAAAATAGAAATTCAATCAGGAGAACTTCTCTCTTTTACTCTTACTAAAGATGAAAGACAAATAACGATTGGAAAAACTGAGGAAGATTGGTGCTATAAACAAGCAGGAATGACCTTTGAAAAAAGCAAAGGAAATCCAGCTAGTTATACCCTTTCTGCCGTTGAAGTTCCCCTAGATACCTCTGGTCCTAGAGTGGATTATAAAGAAGTAAAGGAAGAAATTCAAAAAGTCAAAGTTTTGGCCAAAAGTCTTCTTACCAAAAAAGAGCTATCATGAAAGTTCTTTTTTTATAACAAAATAACCATTTTGAAATCCCATCATATAGTATACTAGGAGGTTATTTTATGAATAGTGATTATCACTTTGGAAATCAATTCTATTTTTACGATCAGGATTGCGGATGGCAAACCAATGAGTATCAAATTTTAGCCCCAGAACAGGAACAAGCAAAACAACCGGGTCTTGAATATCTCATGACTCCTCAACCTATTTTTGATAATCCCAATTACCGAGGAAGCGGAAAATTAAAAGATAAAGTGGCTATTATTACGGGAGGAGATAGTGGTCTTGGAAAAGCGGCAGCCATTGCCTTTGTAAAAGAAGGAGCGAAAGTAGTTATCCCCTACTACGATGAACATAAGGATGCCGAAGATACGAAAAATTATATTGAGAATTTAGGAGGAGAATGTCTTTTGCTATCAGGAGATATTACTAATAAAAGTTTCTGCCATAGCATTGTCGAAGAAACACTAAGACGTTTTGGAAAAATCAATATTTTAGTCAATAATGCAGGTGTGCAATATCAAGCAGATTCCCTAGAACAAATTTGTGATGAACAATTTGATTGGACCATGAAAGTCAATGTTTATGGTATGTTTTATCTAACAAAAGAGATTCTCCCTCATCTTCACTCAGGAGATTCTATTATCAATTTGTCCTCTGTTACTACTTTCT
The DNA here is from genome assembly GCA_947632115.1 of uncultured Bacilli bacterium. GTDB lineage: Bacteria > Bacillota_I > Bacilli_A > RF39 > UBA660 > UBA5578. The sequence continues at coordinate 5,338 of CANROB010000012.1, read as the reverse complement.
ATGGAGATCCACAATTAATTGACTATGTTACTACGAAAGGAGCTATCGTTGGCTTTACAAGAGCTTTAGCTAGAAATTTAGCTCTTAAAAACATTCGCGTAAATGCCATTGCTCCAGGATTTTTTTGGACTCCCCTTCAACCTGCTTGTTGGGTAAAAGAAAAAATTCCCTCTTTGGGAGCAAATGCCGCTATGGCAAGAGGTGCTATGCCCTATGAACTAGCTCCTACTTTCGTCTTTTTAGCAAGTGACGACTCTAGTTATGTCACTGGACAGGTTCTTCATAATAATGGCGGAGAAGTAATGGGATAAGATTAGAGCGACTTAAGCTAACATAAGAAGGCTTCAAGAAGCTCTTTTTTTGGTAATCACTTTTATCTATTATGAATTATCCATACAAAAAAAACCAATCTTTCGATTGATCAAAATTTTTTTCATCACCCAAGAAAAAAATACGGTATTTTATTTTTTTCTATTTTGTGGACGCATTGTTTTTACTAGTCTTGGTCCTTGTTCTTCTGGTGAATCCTGTTCTATTTTTGGTAAAACAGTATCTCTTTCCATCATAGATGGTACTTTTAATTCTTCTAAATGTTCTTTCGTAGCACATGCGACACGTGACTGTTTAATAGAAGCAACTATTTCTTCTACTTTTTCCTCTATTCCTGGCATAAATGGATAAACTGTAAAAGTTTTATCTTTTGCTTCTTCTTCCGTCATTTTTTCATAAATGTGCACGCCCTTATAACCTTCTGCTTTAAAATTCATTCTGCTAATAGAACAATTAGGATTGGGAATACCAATAATTGCAACATTTTTTCCATCTATTTTACCAATTCTATAGGAATGAGTAGTTACCTCATTTAATCTTTTTACTTCTTCTAATGTATAATCGAGTGGCATAAGTGGCTCATAATATAATGAAGTTAGCCCATAATCTACAACCATTGGTCGATTTCCTACAAAGCCTAAAAGTTCCTTTTCATCACTTTCTTTTGAAGAAGTAAATGCCATAAATGTCAGCTTCTGTAATTTACCTTTCATTTTAGCATATTGTTCTTTTTCCCTTTCAGTCATAGGAACAATAGCTTTTTTAATTTGTGGATCATTCATTACTGACTTTTTAAGTTTCATCCATTTTACGCTAGCATTTATCAAATTAACACCAGGAACAAGTAATAAAACTGCTCCTAAAATTCTATTCCCTAGATTCTTTTTCTTTCTTTTTGCCTCTTCCTGTTTCTTTTGAAACTCCTCTAACACACTTTTTTCAATCTTATAGCCATTTTTTGAAATTTCCAATACAGAATCCATTCCGGCATTAAGAGTTATAGCAACGCTTACGATAACGGTAGCAAATTCTCCAACAATTCCTAACAGTATCATACTATCAGCCTCTTTCTTGCACTATATTATAACATAATTTTCAACACTTTAATCTATTTTGGTTATGATATTTCTTTTTCAAAGGCAATTATGGATTATATTCCCTAGAATAAGGATAAATAAAATAGGTAATACCTCCTTAATGAAAAAAGTAGCCATGATTTTGCTACTTTTGGCATTTGTTATCTTTCTTCTTTTTTATCAATTCGTGGCCTTGTTCCCCATTAGAATATTTATCTAAAGATAAGGTTGCCATTCTTTTTCTTTCAATAGTACCAAAGCTTTCTACACAATAGGATTTAAACATTTCAAAATATCTTGATTCTTCATCTGTAATATGTTCTCCTAGCGGAACCAATATTTCCTCACCATTTTCCATTTTTGTTCTAAATATTGGTGTTTTATCTGAATTTTCCATTGCCTGGTAGTAGGATTTACCACCTTTTCTTTCATGATAAAAATCAACCTCAAAAGCATTGGTATTGGTAATATCTACCTTTGTAAAATAATGATAATCATCTTTTAAAGTCTCTACCAATAAAATCCATTTAGATCTCAATTTAATAATGGTATTTCCGATATATTCTCCATAAAAACTGCTAAAAATATCGTTTTTAGGATCTTCTAAATATTCGATTCTTTCTTTTATTTCAGCATAATTATAATGATTAAATAAAGGGTCTCCTTGATATGACAAACGCCTTGCTAGTTCTTTAATGGTTTCTAGTCTACTAGTAAAATCTTTATTGATAATATAATTTGTAAAATCACAAACTAAAGGCGTTGCATTTTCAACGGCAGCATGATTACAATATCTAGAAAAGAACTCTTGTTTTTCTTTTACTTCATCATCTGACCAAACGATACTATCAAATGCATGATTTTTTAGGGGTTGTTTATGAATAGTGACACACTTCAAAACACCATTTTCTTTATAAAAAGAAACTTCTTCTTCTAAACTAGCTCCTAAATTATAAAAAATAAAACTCAAGCATTCTATTGGTGTAACTTTTTTAGTTTTCTCATCATAAACATAGTTAATGGACTGCATAATTTTATGAGTTCCCTCTTCATTAGAAAAAGTACAAAATTTATGTTCAATGTCCCCTGCTGGTGTTAAATCAAGTGATAAATACCCCAATTGCCTACTAGTATTCTCATTTAGTATTCTTACTTGAAAATGAGTTCTTTCTTTGTTCGTTGATTGGGATTTTTCTTCCCATTTTAAAACATGTGGATGGAAACATTGTACTGTTAATTCAATTGGTACATCTACCTCATCAAGTGGTATATAATCAATAGTTGTTTCTAATAGTTTTTTTCTATAAAGTAGATAACTTTTTCCTTTGCGATTTTTATAAGATATAAATTCTTTATTTGGTAGAATTGCATTTGCCTTTTTTCCACCAACTTTTAATTGAAATTTATAAGGAATAATATCATGAAAAGTACTTAAAAATTCCTCTACATTCATCTTTGAAGCCTCCCTTGTTTGGTAAAATATTATAACATATTTTCTTGATTTCAAACAATATCGTTTCAAATTATCACTTTTTTTAACTAGATGCTTAAGAATAATTGTACAAAGAGATAATTTTTGAATAAAAAAAGTACTTAATACGCATTAGATTAAGTACAAATCCTTGAATTTGTAAGTTTTTCTTTTAGACCATCTTCCATATTTATTTTTGTTGGAATTATATACTTCGCATGAATTTTATTAGATATTAAATTGGTAATGACTTTCATTGCTCTTGAACCATCAAACCATAATGGGTTATCACTTCTCTCACGTATTTGATTTAAGGAAGTAATAAGAGCATCATGATCATAATCATCACTCATATCTTTGGTTATCATATACTTTTGTTTTTCAGATTTATACAATTTGTTTTCTAATAATTTATAACCTGCATTATGGTACCAGTATAAATGATCTCCTCCTGCTAATATGAAAACTTCAGCTTCTATATTGATATTTCCAATTAGTTCATCAATATAATGATATACCTCATCAAAAGTACATTTTGGAATATCCTCTTTTAAACTACTAAATTTTTGTGTAACATCCACCACTCCAAAATCATAATATTTTTGGTCAAACACTTTACCATTATTAACAAAAATTAATTCAATCGATCCACCGCCACCAATAAATATACAGATATTTCCATTATATTTTATCTTATTATAACACCCGAGCGCTGTATATTTTGCTTCATCCTCTTGAGATACTACTTCTATTTCTACATGAAACTTCCTTTTTAATTTCAAATTAATATGATTTAGCTCTTCCACATTCATATTTCTAAATATACTACATCCATAAATATGAATGTTTTCTGTATATTTTAAGGCCTTTTCTATGACAGTGAATAATTTATTTAAATCCTCTTCTTCTATTTTTTGATGGATATGATAATTTTTTTTAAATTCTATCGTTGTATTATCTTCATATATCACTTTTTCATTTTTATAAATATGTGTCTTCGTATTATTACTCCCTATTTCAATAATGGCAAATGATTTCACTTTTCTTACCTCCTATCTCTACTGTCAATATATGAGTGTGTTTTCTATCATGACAAGTTTATCTATTTCCACTACAAAAATTTTAACATATTTCCTAACATTTTAAAACTCGAACTTTTAAGGTTCGAGTTACAATCTATCTAATACTTTAAAGGAATCCTATGATATTATCCTTAAATTTCTTTTAAGATTTCCGGAAATGTTTTATATCCAGCTTCTTCATTTAAATGTCCACCATCATGGATGATGATTTCTTTAGCATCTATGGATTTAGCCAATTTTTTTAAAACATCTTGTGGTATATAGGGATCATTATCTCCATATATACATACTATTTCTTTTACATAATCCTTAATTTTAGATATTTTATCATCATCAACATAATAAGAAGGATTTAATTGATTATGAAGATCCTTTTCATCTGGCGCTAAATAATTATTGAAACCACTAACTAAAATTAATTTTTTTATCTTGATTCTATTTTCCAATATATATTTTAAGGCACAGATACTTCCCGTTGAATGACCTATCATAACAGTATTTTCATCCATTAAATGAAAATCTTTATGATAAACATCTAAAATTTTTTCCCACTCACTATAAACATGATGTTTATCATCAATTGGAAATTGAGGTATGATACATAAACAATCTTGACTATCTACCTTCTCCTTAAACCATGGAAACCAATTTTCAATATTACTTCCTTTAAATCCATGAATAATAAAATAATTTTTCAACTGATACCTCCTATCTAGCTAGATTTGCCTATTGATTACCGATAAAGTGTGCTATTTATATTGTCAAAATGGAATATAAAAACGTTGTATTTAAAACATTTGTTTGATATAATTTTATTAGGAACATTTAATAGTTGGGTGATTGCCGATCTTCTTAATTGAAGGGAGGTGATAAGATGTCGAAAAAAGATTTTCTAATTTTCTTTTTGATTATCATTATCCTTTTACTTATAGTATTACTATTTGTAATCCTAAAATAAAAGAATCACCTAACTCATCAATGATTTAGGTGACGCACATTATATGGCAACACTCAACATGCGATATTGAATGTTCCTTTTTTATTTTATGCAAGTTTCCCTGACAAATACATCATAACATAAAAACGCACCTTTATCAAGTGCGTTCTCTATTTTCACTCAGAAATCCGAGTTACCGTCCATCTGGTGCCCTAAGGGAAGAAGTTCAACAACTTTTTAATAAAATATTATTCGAACACTTGTTTTCGTATGTAATAAATAGTATACTTTTTTATAGGGAATATCAGTTGTTGAGTGTCTACCTCCAATCTTTATAGAGAGGAGGTTTGATAAAAATGAAAACTAAGACTTTTACAATAAAAGTTCTAAAGCTCATTGCTATCATTTTATTTCTCCTTATCATTATGATAGTAGTTATAAA
>CANROB010000011.1 GCA_947632115.1 uncultured Bacilli bacterium | reverse complement strand
CAATAACGATTATTCAAAAACCAAATAAATGAAAAAAACAGAAATTTCATAACAATAGATTTCTGTTTTTTTTAAGTCCGAAAAATTCGAACACATTTCCTAATAAGTATATAGGAAGAAGCCAAATAGCTTTTCTCATGCTTAATGATAAATAATGATTACTAACTGATATCAGTGTATTTCATTTTACAAAATTTTGTTCTAATCTTTATTTTGTTTGCTTGTTTTATAATATGAATTTATAGTATAATTTCCATAGGGAATATCAGTTGTTGAGTGTCTGCCTCTAATCTTAAAAAGAAAGGAGGTTTGATATGGTGAAAACTAAGACTTTTATTATAAGAGTTTTAAAGTTCATCACTATCATTCTATTCCTTCTTATCATTATGATAGTGGTAATAAAAAAATGACACTTAATTCACAATGGAATTAAATGTCTCTCTAATTTCTCAGGGTAGACATTCAACTTGTAAGAACTGAATGTTCCCTTTTTTATTTTATGTAAATTTTCTTGCTAAATACATAGTACCATAAAATGAATATTTTAGCAAGATAACTTAAAACATAATTGGAGGGCCTAGTCGGATTTGAACCAACGATCAGGGAGTTGCAGTCCCACGCCTTACCACTTGGCTATAGACCCATCTCTAAGACAATCTTAATTTTACACTAATTGGGTATATTTGTCAATCGTGCTATACTAAAATTTATGTGATTCTATCCTTTTTATACCAAAGAAAAAAGCATAAATGCTTTTATTTTATTAATTCCCATTCTTGTAAGTTTTTGATTTCCGTATGGCAATATTCACAGTGCCCTAAAGCTGCATCAATAGAAGCTCCACAATTTGGGCATTCGATGATATTAACGCCATTTCCTAGTTTTAAAGAGTCTTTTACTTTTCTCATGAGAAAAGTTTCTTTTTTAGTATGAGAAGAAATTTTCCCATTTTGATAGGTAACTATGCGGATTTCAGCAAGAACTTCTACATAGAAATCATTCTCTTCTTGGTATTCCTTGAAAGATAAATAGTCTAAAACATCGTAATCGATAACTTCCATTTTACTATAATAGTATTTTCTAGCTTCGTAGTTTAAGTTATTGAAAAATATTTTTTTATCAATTCTTGTTCGTTTCCAAAAGTCTATTTGTTTTTGATTTTGGCGATCTTTATATCTTTTAATAGGAGATAAAATGATATAGGCATCTAAAAGATAAAAAGCATAATAAAGTAGGAGAGATAAAATGATAGTATAAAGGAATACTTTTATCAAATCATAGGAATTAAAAGTTCTAGAAGAAAATAAAACAAATAAGAAACTAAGTCCTAAACTGATTAGAAAATCAATCATGGCTGTAATAACCCGATACCTCGTATTTTTTAAAACACGGTCATAGTGATATTTATTTCCTAACTCTTTATCGGTATAGTCGATATTATAATAAGTTTTACAATAAGGACATCCATTTACAAAGTCTTTAAGAAGAGTTTTTACGCCGCAATTAGGGCAACAAAATTCTTTATTTTCTTCTTCTTTAGAAAGAAAAGTATATTCTATTCTAGAATCAAAATCTTTTTCGGAATGTTTCAAAACACCATCTTGAAAATATTGCTTTTCGATTCTAATTCCACTTTTAATATCATCAGACTTAGATCCATCCGTATTTTTCTCTAATATTTTATTTCCTACAGCATATTTCGTTTTAATATTAATATGATAATCTTTTAATTTTTTTTGATGAAAAGTATCAGATATAAATGCCATAAAGCCTCCTACCGGTTATTGTTATTATTGTTATTGTTGTTATTATTGTTAGAAGAACTTCCACCACTATAGGAAGAAGAACTAGAAGGGGTATAGTGAGGAATTACTTGAAAAAGAACTCTACTCATATTAAGCCCATCATATCCCGCTATACATTTTGCAGGAATGGTTGCTACGATTTGATTTTCTACTTGAAGCAGTAAAGATTCTAATTTTCCTACTACTGTTCCATTTGGGTTGGTAAGTAAAAATTGATAAATCTTATCTAATTCTTCTTGTGATAATCCATAATATCTCGTTAAATCGATACATCTTTTTTTTAAAATTAATTCTTCATAAGTACTAGGTTCTTTATTCATGATTTTAACTCCTCATCTATATAATAAAATTCTATATTTTGAAATGGTAAATTAATGGCCTGAAGGTGATAATAAGCATTATTTTTTTGTTTCGTATAATGGTAATCCCTTAAGGCCGTTGTTGTAAAAAAGAGATTGTTTGCTTTTTCTAAAGAAAGAAAAGGTTGATATTCTTTTATAAGAGAATCAAGAGAGTAAGCATAATATCCTTCTTTAGAGGATGGTATGCGGTCTAATACCCCTTTATAAACTTGATGAGTCATAAGATGTCTTTGCTTTTCACGATTTTCATCTCCATAAGTGACTAAATCACCAGATAAAAGCATGATATATAAAGCGTTATTCTCAGGATAATCACACTCTTCTTTGAGAAGACTTTTTTTCATGTAAATCGTTACTTTACTTTCTTTTGTTAAGTAGATAAAGTCTCTCGTTTTTTTTAAGATTTGTGAGGAAAGGGGATACTCTTGTTCGTCTACTTTTAAAAGAAAACTATTTTCATCATAGATATATTTTAATTTGGAATCTTGTGTGATAATTTCTTTTAGGGAAGGATATTCTTCCTTTTTTTCCGGTAAATAGTTTTCACTATTTTCTTTTCTCATTTTTTGAACATATTGATAGAGAAATTCTTTCGGATTTTCATCTTTTGGATATCCTCTATCTTGATACATTTGCTGTTGAAGTTTACAAGTATAACTTTTATTTGTGTGATAAACATTTTTTACAAAAGGGCAACCTGTCTTACAAAGATATAAGTAAGGACAATCCTCACACTCTTTAGAAAGTTCTTCTTTATTATGATTCAAAAAAATCTTTTGCCTCGCTATTTTTAAAATCGTTTCAATAGAATCCTCATAGATATTTCCATAGTAATAATCTTTTTGTTTTTGACCGCGTACACAAGAGTAAATATCCCCATTTTTTTCAAGTAAGAAAAATTTTTCTCCACAGTTATCACAATTAGAACAATATCCAGGGCCAAATTCATCGAACCAAGGACCATTGACTCCACTATCTAAATTGGTTCCATCAAACGCTTCATGCATCTTTCGATAAAGAGTTAATTGTTCTTCTTCCGTGATATGATGTAATAAACCACAAGAATTATAGTCAAAGCCAATCATAAAATTAAAGTCATTCATATCTAGACAGGTATTTTTATCTAAGTAACGGATATCTTCGATGATTTCATCAAGATGGCAAAAATGTTCCCGAAAGATAGTAGCAGAAACTTTTTTCTTGTTAGGAATATCTTCTAATAGGCTAATGTTTTTTAATATTCTATCTAATGTTTTTTCATTTCCTTTTGTTACACGATATTGATTGTGTAGAGAAAGTGGTAAATCAAGACTTCCTGAAATAGATACGTTATATTTTTTGATGGTATCTATATGTTTTTCTAAATCGTAGAGATTGGTTTTGATGTGAGGATGTCCAATAGGAAACCCACCCTTTAAGATAATATCTTTATTTTTTTCATAATAATCACTGATAAAAGCAATGATACTTTCAAATTCTTCTTTAGAAAGGGTAGTTACTTCTCCTCCATGAAGAGAGATATTAAAAGGAACGACATTACTTTCTTTCATTTTTTGAATAGCATAACTTAGAGTTTCTAAGCATCCATGAGAAGTTTTTAACTCTTTGGTGTTTTCTTCTAAATAGCAGTATTTACATCCCATATTGCACGCCATGGTTGGAACATATAATAAGTGTATGTATTTGATCGTATTTTCCATAAAATTCCTCCTTGGATGATTATAATTCTTCCTGATTATCTAGATAGGAGTCATATCGATAAATAGTAGTTGGACTTTCTTTAAAAGCCCGTTCATTGACATAAGTGTTTTCTGGAAGAATAATGCTATGTAATTTTGGACACATTCTAAAGGCTGAAGAACCAATTTCTTCTAGGGCACTATCACTAGGAATAATGACAAACTGTAGAGCACTACATCCATAAAAAGCGTGTCCTCCAATTCTTGTTACTCGATTTGGAATATTAATCGTATCAAGAGATGTACAATTTTCAAACGTATTTCCACGAATTTCCGTAATGTTAGGAGGAAGTTTTACAGAACTTAGGGAAGTATTGTTTTTAAATGCTTCTCCTCCTATAAAAGTAACAGTATCTGGAATATCAATAGAAACAAGTGAAACACACCCTGAAAAAGCACCTCCTCCTAAATATTCTAGTTTACTAGGAAGAATAATTTTTTGTAATCTTATATCATTTTTAAAAGCTTGCCCACGAATTTCTCTAATGGTATCAGGAAGTGTGACTTCCATTAAAAATGGCATATTGGAAAACGTATTTCCACGTAGACTGGTGACTGGTTTTCCTTTATAGGTTTCTGGAATCGTGGCTGTTTTTACATTCGTTAATCCAAAAGTATAAAATCTAACTGCATAACCATCTTCGTTTTTTTCAAAGAAAACCCTTGGATTTTGAAAAAGAAAAAGAGGAATGACAATAGCACCAATAATACCAGGAATTAGAATTCGTTTAGAAGTATCTGGAACTAGTGTTCCTTGAATGCTCATTAAAACATTACTAAATTTCTCACTCGGACGGGCTTTGATCTCTTTTGCTAAATAGTTTAGTAATTTAAAACGATTACTTAAGAAAAAGGCAAGAATTAAGATGACAAGTCCAATCAAATAAGTAGTGATAGGGAAGTGAAAAAAGATAAGACTAATATAGATGAAAAGTAAAAGGGAAAAGAAAACATATAGTATTTTTTTTCTTTTTAATTGTGATTTTGGCATTAATTTTTGCGAAGGAGAAACTCCAATTTTTTCTAATTCCTTTGAGATAACCGTTTTTAATAGATTAGCTTCACTTTGGAAATAGATAGGATCAAATTGATTAGTATCAATCACTTGTTTGGGTGGTGTTATAGGTGTTGTAGGAATGGTAGTTGTAATGATATTTTCTCCTTCTAAAGGAGCACCACATCCTGAACATACTTTTTCAGCTCCTTTAATAGGTGTCCCACAATAAGCACATTTTGCTGTTACGCTATTTTGAGGAGGAATAATAGTTGTTGGTTTCTCATTTGATACCATTAGAGAAGTACCATCTATCTTTCTAATAATAAAGAAGGTAACAGGTATAACAAGGAATGTTCCAACAAAAACAGCAAAAAAATCAATCATTGCAATCGCTGTATACTGAAGAATGTCAAATAAAATAAGGATAACAGCTCTTGCTATAGAAAGTTTTAAAAAAGCTGATTTATAGTCCTCTGGAGCAAGGATATGCGATAAAGGTAAATAGAAAAAAATAGACATATGAATGCTAACAAATAATTCCATAAATATAGCCATACCAACTGGTATTCCAAGATCAACTCCCCCAAATAGGAAAGTAAAAAGAATATAGCAAATAGCGATACTGATAATGGCTATCACTACTCTTTTATTTTCTCCTTTGTTATTTGTTTCCATAGTATTTCTCCTTCTTTCTATTCTTGTTATTCTAAGTCTCATTATATCAAAAAAAGAAAGATTATTCGACAAATTTTAAAAAGAACACAAAAAAAAGAGATAAATATCTCTATCTTCCATCATTAATATGTTGGAATAAAATGCCAATATTGATTAGACCAGTGATTCCTACTAGAATGTAGATAAGATTTCGTAAAGCTACCATATCTCCTGTAAGGAAAGTAACTAGATTAAAATCTAATAGGCCAATGAGTCCCCAGTTTACCGCACCAATAATTGTAACTACAAGGGCAATCTTTTGTACTGTTTCCATATTTTACCTCCTATTACTTATAGTGTTTGCGATATTTTTTATTTTATACTTAAAATTTCTATTTGATGATGATAATTCCTTTTTAACTCTTTCACAAAGCAAGATTCGTCATCTTGTGGGGTGAGAAGATATACTTCGTTTTTAGTTCTCGTAAGAGCGACATAGAATAATCTTCTTTCTTCATCATAGCGATAAGGTTCTTGTTCTTTTAAAAGAAAACGAAAAATCGGATCATCTTCTATTTTATTGGGAAATCCAAGTAAGGAATCTTCTAAGTGGATGAGAATGACTACTTCTGATTCTAATCCTTTTGATTGATGTACTGTTTGATAGGAAAAGCAAAAATTTTGATAGTAGTAATATTTTTCTTCTTTAGTAATTTTAGAAGATAAAATGGATTCTATATCTTTTTGATTTCTTCCTAGTACAAGAATCTCTTTAGAACCAATTTTTTCTAATAATTTTAAAAAAGTTTGTGGTGCATTTTCATAGTAGACAATTTTAATAGGTTTTATAAAGTGTTTTTCAGAATATAATTTTTTTTGAATTTGATTTTTATTCCGCATGATAAAATCTCCTGCTATATCGATTAACTCCTGACTATTTCGATAAGTATTTGGAAGAATACTTGTGTCTGCGAAAGCAAAATAATGAGAAAAATGCAAAAATACGTCTAAGTCACAGCCTGTAAAACGATAAATGGATTGAAAATCATCGCCAACCACCATCAATTTTGCGCCAGTTTGACGGATGAGTTCTTGAATAAGTCGACATCGCAAAAAAGAAGTATCTTGAAATTCATCAATAAGGATGAAACGATAAGGAAAATAGAGTGTTTGCTTTTTTAGTTTTTGAATAGATTCCCAAATCATATCATCAAAGTCTATCATACCATTTGCTTTTAATTCTTCTTGATAACAGTGATAGATGATATATACTTGTAGTAAAAATAAGTATTCTTCCTTGGAGGTAGATTTCTTAAGATAAACATTTAATTCCTCTCGATTTTCTTTATTGGCTTTAAAAAGATGAATAAAGGTCGCTATTTTTCTTTTAAGCATCATTCCTTTTTTAGATTCTAAGTAATGAAAATATTCTTCCTTTGTCATCTTTTTTCTTGCCAAAAAGGATTGAGAAACCAGCTCAAAGAGGGAAGAAATAAAGGGAACATAACCATAATAAAATTCTTCTATTACCTCTTCTAAGAAATGATTAGGGGCAATGATTTTTTCTTCCTCTTTTAAAATGGTTAAAGCAAGTTTATGGAAAGTAAGCACAGAAAGATGATAGCCAAAATTTTTTTGTAGTTGATTTTCCAGATGAAGAGAAGATTCTCTTGTAAAAGAAATGACTAAAATTTCTTGTTCTCGGTAACCCATTTCTTCAATTAGATAACTAATTTTTCCAAGAATTGTAAGGGATTTTCCAGAACCCGCTCCAGCGATAACGAGAAGAGATAACTCTTCTTTTAAAATACATTCTATTTGATAATCATCTAGTGGATAACCATTTATATTTTGAAAGAAAGAAGCAAGACATTTTTTCTTGTTTAGAAAATAAGTTTGATTGTTTTCTATGCGTAGAGAGGAAAGACGTAAATATTGGCGATAAAAATTTCGATAAGAAGGAAAGAGAAGCAAGTATTTTCTCTTTTGAATTTTAAAAAAGAAAGATTGATATTGTAATTTTTTCTTTTCTAGTTCTTCTAGAGAAATATATTTTTCACCTTTAAAATGTTCTAATAAGTTTTTCATAGAAATAAGGTAACTTGTTTTCGCTTTTTTCGCAATTTTTCCTTTTTTTGATTTTACCAAGAAAAAAAGTAGAATCTAAGAAACATATACTCTCTTTTTTATTTTTTACCAAAAAGATATAAAAAAACCTAATGTTTATCATCATTAGGAATATATTCAACAATATTATCTAACTTGCAATCAAAGTAATCACAAAGTCTTGCTAAAACAGAGACATCTAATTTTTCTAATTCTCCGCTGATGATTCTTTTGATTACTTTAAAATCCGTATTGGTTTCTCTCATTACTTTATTGATACTCGTTTTGGTGTTATGTAGTATATCATCGAGTTTGAACAAATAGTATCCTTTTTCAACGTCAATTTTAATCATAAAATATCGTCCTTATCTTTTCTTTATCATAGCAATAATCCCTATTGTTCAACTATTGGCTGATAAACCAGTATTTTAAAAAATCGAGGAAATCTTTTCCCTTTTTTTGAATATTCGTGTTATACTGTGTAAGAGGGATATTATGATAGAGAGAGTAGAAGCAAATATACATATGGGATTAAATCGTGAACAAGTTCAAGAACGAATTCGCCAAAAACTTGTTCATAAAAATACAATGGTAACTACAAAAAGCGTTAAAGAGATTCTTCTTTCTAATATTCTTACTTTATTCAATTTAGTTAATCTTATCCTAGGATGTTTTATTGTTTTTACGGGATCTTATAAGAATTTACTGTTTTTAGGGGTTGCTTTTTGTAATACTATTATTAGTATGGTTCAAGAAATTCACGCTAAACATATTATTGATAAATTAGCGATTGTTTCTAGTTCGAAAGTTCTTTTAGTACGAAATGGAAAAGAAGAATATCATTCGATAGATGATATTGTCTTAGATGATGTTATTATGTATGCTGTTGGCAATCAGGTAGTTGTTGATTCTATCATCGAAGAGGGAAGTGTTGAGGTAGATGAATCTTTTATTACCGGTGAAGCGGATAGTGTAGTAAAAGAAAAAGGAGAAATGCTTTTATCAGGAAGTTTTATTTTATCAGGAAGTTGTTATGCCAAAGTAGAACATATTGGGGATGAAAATTACACCAATAAGATTTCTAAAGAAGCAAAATATATTAAGGAAGTCAATTCTGAGATTATGAAAACGATGAAGAAAATTATTAAAGTGATTTCTATTGTCATTTTTCCTTTAGGTTTTCTTTTATTTATGCAACAACTTCATTTGGATGGTAATACACTAAGTGATAGTATTATCAATACAGTAGCGGCTTTAATTGGAATGATTCCAGAAGGACTAGTTCTACTTACTAGTACTGTTTTAGCAGTAGGTTCTATTCGCCTTGCTAGAAAAAGAGTCTTGGTACAAGAACTTTATTGTATTGAAACTCTTGCTCGTGTCGATACTGTTTGCTTAGATAAAACAGGAACGATTACCGAAGGAAAAATGGAAATCATTGATATGATTGAGTTAAAAGAAGAAGAACCACTCCTTGATATTTTCAGGGCCTTATCTTTTTATAATCAAGATAAGAATGCGACCTCTTTAGCTATTCGAGAAAAGTTTAAGGGGCGCACAGATTACAAGATGATTGACTTTTTACCTTTTTCTTCCAAGAGAAAATATTCTGCTATGACTTTTGAAAAATATGGGACGTATGTCTTAGGCGCTCCAGAGTTATTGACGCAGGATGGTAAGGTATTAGAAAAAGTTGCACAATACTCTTCTAACCGAGTAGTAATGCTTGCTCGTACTTCTTCTTTTTGTAAAGATCCGATTGAACAAACGGAACCTCTTGCTCTTTTAATTATTCAGGATAAAATTCGTAAAAGTGCCCGAAAAACGTTAGAATATTTTAAAGAAGAGGGCGTTGATATCAAATTAATTTCTGGAGATAGTGTAGAGACAGTTAGTCAAATTGCCGAAAGAGTTGGTTTAAAAGATTTAAAAGGGTTTGATATGTCCACCCTCACAAAGGAGGATAATTTAAAAGAAATTGTTGAGAATTATCAAATTTTTGGAAGAGTTACGCCAAGTGGTAAAAAAGATTTAATTCTTGCTCTTAAAGCAAAGGGACATACTGTTGCGATGACAGGGGATGGCGTGAATGATGTCTTAGCTTTAAAAGAGTCTGATTGTAGTTTAGCAATGGCAACTGGTAGTGATGCTGCTAGGAGTGTAAGTGAATTAGTTCTTTTAGATTCTAATTTTGATGCTTTACCTAAAATTGTGAATGAGGGAAGACGTTCTATTAATAACTTGGAACGTTCCGCTACGTTATTTTTAACGAAAACCATTTATTCAACATTACTTGCTATTCTTTTTATCTTTATTCAGCGAAGTTATCCTTTCCAACCCATTCAACTTAGTTTAAATAGTATTGTAACGATTGGGATTCCTTCTTTTATTCTTGCTTTAGAGCCAAATCATAATCGGATTCAGGGAACTTTTATCATTAATGTCATTCGAAAATCTATCCCTGCAGCGCTTACCTTAATTGTCAATATTTTAAGTGTAATGCTATTTACTAGCATGTTCCGTTTTTCAGATGATTATGCTTCTACGATGTCTTCAATTTTGCTTGCTTTTACCGGATTTTTATTATTATTTAAAATCTGTATCCCATTTAACTATCTTCGTGGTATACTATTTGGTACATTGGTTGGCATTTTTGTTGGGGGAGCAATTGGTCTTAACAAATTATTTGATTTTGTTCTTTTAACACCGATGATGTTCTTGTTTGTAGCGCTTTTATGTCTTGTGGATATTCCCATTTTTCAAATGCTAACTGTTCTTTGTGAGAAGAAAATATTTAAATATCAGGAAAGGATAGTAAAATAAATGAGTTTATTATTGACATTTCTAGTAGGTCTTTTCATTTTAGGAGGACTGATTCTAGGTTTTTATTCTAAGAAAAATGAAAAAATCATCAATCTTTCGATTGGCGTTGCTTTTGGTGTTATTCTATCGCTAATGTTGTTGGAACTTGTTCCGGAGGCTTATGAGAAGTTAGCGCTAGAACCTAAGTGGCGGGGAATTGTGATGTTAGGGGTAACGGCTGCTATAGGAATTCTACTTATGAATATTTTAGATGGCTTTGTACCTCACCATGAACATGAAAGTAGACATCATCATAAACATAAAGATGATACGTGCCATGATGAACACTTGGATCATATTGGAATCCTGGCAACAGTTGCTTTGGTTCTTCATAATGTGATTGAGGGAATGACACTTTATGCAACCTCGTTATCTTCTATGAATTCAGCTTACTTATTATGTGTTGGGATTGGCTTGCATAACATTCCTTTAGGACTTTTGATTGCTGGTACTTTACGGACAAAAAAAGAAATAGGAATTACAGGATTTTGTTTGGTGTTTTCTTCCTTTTTAGGAGGAATTCTTATGAGTTTACTTCGTCCTGTTATTAATGAGCTTATCATTGGTCTATTTATTTCGCTTACGCTTGGAATGCTTATCTATATTGTATTTATTGAACTGTTAGGGCAAATGATTCACAGTGAACAGAAAAAAATAAATCTTTTAGGCATTGTTCTTGGTGTCATCATTTTCTTAATTAGTGGAATTATGGGATAAAAAAGGAAGAAAAAAACTTCCTTTTTCTTTATATAAACATTTGTTTGTGTTATAATAAAAATGTGGTGAGATACTATGAGAGTGATTATGCATATTGATGTGAATAATGCTTTCTTATCCTGGACGGCAGTAGACCTTTTGAAAAAAGGAGAGAAGGTAGATATTCGGACAATCGAAGCCGTGATTGGTGGTGATGAATCGATGCGCCATGGAATTGTTTTAGCGAAATCTCCTGTTGCGAAAGGAAGAGGGGTAAAAACAGCCGAAACATTACGGGATGCGAAAAGAAAATGCCACCAGTTAAAAGTTTATCCACCGGATTATCACCTTTATAGTAGAATGTCTAAAGCGATGTTTCAAATTATTTTGAAATACACACCGGATATTGAAGTACTTTCTATTGATGAGTGTTTTATTGATTATACGAAAGTTCAAAATTTATATGGAGATCCCATTTCTTTTGCGCACCGTTTAAAGGATGAAATTTATCATACGTTAGGATTTACTGTCAATATTGGAATCGCTAATAATAAACTGTGTGCGAAGATGGCATCCGATTTTGAGAAGCCTAATAAAGTCCATACTCTTTGGAAAGAGGAAGTAGAAGAAAAAATGTATCCACTTCCGATTGGAGACTTGTACGGGGTAGGAAAGCGTACTTCTCAAAAACTGATAGATTTAAATATTCATACCGTCTCTGATTTAGCGCATGCGGAGGAATCTTTCTTAAAAAAATATTTTAAAAATCAGGCATTACCTTTAATATGGAAAGCAAGAGGAATTGATGACTCTGAGGTTGTTGTAACCGTTGAAGAAAGTAAAGGGATTAGTAATTCTACTACGTTTTCCTATAATTTGATCAAAGAGGAAGTCATTTTTAAAAATTTACAGGCTTTAATTGAGAATGTATGCACGACTTTGCGAAAGAGTAATCGGTTTGCTTATGTCGTAGGAGTAACAATTCGTGATAAAAATTTTAAGACGTATTCCCATCAAAAGAGAATGTATAATGCGACTTCTAATTCAGAAGAAATTTTTAAAGTAGCAAAAGAACTCTTTTTAGAACTTTGGAATGAGGAACCTGTTCGCCTTTTAGGAGTGAGCCTTACAGGTCTTACTAGTAGTGGAAGAAGACAGTTATCTCTTTTTGAAGAAGAAGAGACATTAGAAAAAAATTCCGAGTTAGATAAAGTTGTCGATCAACTAAAAAAACAGTATGGTTCAGATATTATTAAAAAAGCTTCTTTAGTGGATAATAATATTTTTAAAAAGTATGATTAAAAGTTGAATTTGAAAGGATAGTTTAGTATAATGTTGGTAGGTGAGAACATGATTTGGATTTGGCTAGGAGTCGTAATTTCTCTATTATTGATAGAATCGATGTCACGCAACTTAACAGCGATTTGTTTTGCCATTAGTGGTATTGTTTCTTGCATTATGACAAAATATCAGGAAAAGTATAATATCCAATTAATTGCTTTTTTAGTGATTGGTATTTTTCTTATTCTCGTGATACGGCCATTTCTTTTAAATCGAATCAAGGAGAAAAGCAAAGTAGCGCAAATATCTCCTAAAGTAACTATCATATGCTTTTTTATTAGTGGTTTTGTTACTATACTTTTAGCGCCTATGAAAGATATGTATCGAATTATTCTTGCTATTCTTTTAGTAGCGACTATTGTAATTGGTTGGGTGGTAAGAACTTTCTTTAATCGACCAAAAGAAAAAAAGAAAGAAAAACCGTCTAAAGATGTTTCAAAAGAAAAAATAGAGGAGAAGCCTGTTTTAAAACCTTCTAAAGGGGAAGTTAAAAAGACTTCGAAAAAGAAGAAAAAGAAAAAGAAAAAGTAGTTATCTTTTTCTTTTGTGTTATAATAAGACTATGGTGATAATAACATGCAAAAGCAATTTAAAGGAGTAACATTTCATTATGTAGATTATGGATCTAAGGAAGGGAAAACCATTCTTTTTTTGCATGGTTGGGGACAAAATATCCAAATGATGAAACCGGTTGCCGATGCTTTTCAAAAAGATTATCGAATTCTTATTTTAGATCTTCCTGGTTTTGGAGAAAGTGAAGAGCCAAAAGAGATTTGGACTTTGCAAGATTATGTAGATTGTATCTATGACCTTGTCTCTTCTTTAGATATCGAAAATCCCATTCTTTTTGGACATTCTTTTGGGGGAAAGATTGCTCTTTTATATGCGAGTTGTCATCCCACTTTGAAATTGATTGTTTGTGGTAGTCCATATAAAAAGGAAATTCCAAAACTATCTTGGAAAACCAAAACATTAAAACAACTAAAAAAACTTCCCGGTATGACACCAATTGCTGAAAAGGCAAAAAAATATATTGGGTCTAGGGATTATAAAAATGCTAGTCCTATGATGCGAAAAATTTTAGTTGAGCATGTCAATTTAGACCTTACGGAAGAAGTAAAAAAGATAAAAACTTCGACCCTTATTCTTTGGGGAGAAGAAGATCAAGAAGTATCAATCGATGAGGCATATGAACTAGAAAAATATATCCCAGATGCAGGAGTTGTTCCTTATCCAGGATGTAGCCATTATGCTTATTTAGAGGGATTAAAGAAAACGATTCAAGTTGTTAGAATATTCTTAGAAAGCTAGGTGATACTATGGCACTATTTCTTCTATCATTGCTTCCTTATTTGGTGTTTACTCTTTTTAAACTGAAAAAAGCTATCCATATGTTACAACAAAATTATTATGATGAATCAGAAAGGTATTTTTTATGGATTTTGAAGAATCCTAAAAAAGTATGGTTAGAATTAGATGTCTTTTTCCCATGCCTTTTGGTGCTTCTTTTGACAAGAGGAAAAATTCAAGCCATTTTATTCGGTATTTTTTATACCTTACTAGCGGCAGAATACCATGTTCAAAGAAATAAAGAGCAGATAAAAAAACCATTAGTCGTGACTTCACGGGTAAAAAGATTAATGCTTACGCTTTTCTTACTTTATCTAGTGATGATTTTACCGATGATTTTTTGCTTCTATAGACCACTAGTTGCTTATTATTATCTTTATCTTGGACTTATTGCTTATCTAGCTTATCTTTTTGTGAAACTTGCTAACTTTTTAAATAAGCCAGTTGAGAAATGTGTTTTTCTCTACTATAAAAAGAAAGCTATAAAGAAACTAAGAGAGATGAATATTCCTGTCATTGGTATTACTGGTAGTTATGGAAAGACTAGTAGTAAAAATATTCTTGGTGATATTTTAAATGTGAAATATAATGCTTTTATCACTCCTAAAAATTATAATACTCCTTACGGATTAATTTTATCAATCAATCAATATTTAGATAAATTTGAAGATTATTTTATTGCCGAAATGGGGGCGTTTAAAGTAGGAGAAATCCAAGAAACCTGTAATCTCATGCATCCTACTTATGGAATTCTTACGACTATTGGAGAAGCCCATTTAGAAAGTTTTGGTAGTCAGGAAAATATCCAAAAGGGAAAGTTTGAATTAATAGAATCTCTTCCTCAAAATGGATTTGGTATTCTAAATGGGGATGATCCTTACCAGGTAAATTATAACCTTAAAAATACTTGCCCTATTTATTGGATTGGTGTTCAAAACAAAGAAGTAGATGCTTATGCTACCAATATTCAAATTGATAAAAATGGAAGTAAATTTTTAGTAAAATTTAAAGATCAAGACGAATTTTTTCCTTTTCAAACTAAATTGTTAGGAAAACATAATATCTATAACATTTTATCGGGAATTTTATTGGGATATAAGTTAGGCATGAGTATTGAAGATTTAAAGCGTGGCGTAAGTCTAATCAAACCAGTAGAACATCGCTTAGAACTGAAACGTTTAGGGGATATTCATCTTATCGATGATGCCTATAATTCTAATCCGGTAGGGGCCAATATGGCCGTTGATGTTTTAGGGATGATGAATGGAGAAAAGTTTATTGTTACGCCAGGAATGATTGAATTAGGTAGTAAACAATATGAAGAAAATTATCATTTTGGCCTAGCGATTGCTAAGAAAGTGGATTATGCTATTTTAATTGGTAAAGAGCAGACAAAACCTATTTTAGATGGCCTTTTAGATGCTTCTTTCGACCGGAAGAGAATTTTTGTTTTGAATGATGTTAAGGATGCTTTCCCACTCATTCATAAATTGAAAACCAAAGAAGATGTTTATGTTTTATTAGAAAATGATTTGCCAGATTTGTTTAACGAATAAAGGAAGTGGATTATGAAAATAAAAGTTGGTGTTATTTTTGGTGGAGAAACAGTAGAGCATGAAGTAAGTATTATTTCGGCTTTACAAGCTATTGAAAATATGAATCGTGAAAAATATGAAATTGTTCCGATTTATATTGCAAAAGATAGAACTTGGTATACAGGACATATGCTTTTTGATATTGATGTATATAAAGACTTTAAAGATCTAAAGAAATATGCAACGCCTTGTACGTTACTCTGTCGAAATGGAAAATTCTATCTAGAAAAAGTAAAAGGATTATTTCGAAAAACCATTACGAATTTAGATGTTGCTTTTCCCATTGTCCATGGTAATAATGTGGAGGATGGAACGATCCACGGTTATTTAAAGACAGTAGGAATTCCTTTTGTGGGAAGTGGTGTATTAGGTTCTGCCTTAGGTCAAGATAAAGTCATTATGAAGCAAGTTTTTGACTCTATGAATATACCAATTGTGGATTATCAATGGTTTTATGATTCTGAATATAATGAGACTCCAGAAGATATTATTAAAAACATTTGTAAGATGGGGTTTCCTGTCATTGTAAAACCAGCTACTTTAGGTAGCAGTGTAGGTATTTCTTATGTGAAATCCGAAGTAGAGTTAGAGCATGCCATTGAGGAAGCTATCAAATATGATCAAAAAATTATTGTGGAGAGAGCAGTTTCTAATCTTGTAGAAGTAAATTGTAGTGTTCTTGGAAACTATGCTCATCAAGAAACCAGTGAAATTGAGGAAGTCTTATCTACCGAAGAATTCTTGACTTATCAAGATAAATATATTGGTGGTACGAAAGGAAAAGCTAGTAAGGGAATGGCCAGTGCTAGTAGAATTATTCCTGCTAGAATTGACCAAAATATGGAAAAAGAAATTCGCGATTTATCTTGTGCTGTATTTCGTGCTCTTAATCTAAGTGGCGTTTGCCGTATCGATTTTTTAATTGATAAAGAGACAAAGAAAATATATGTGAATGAACCAAATACGATTCCTGGAAGTCTATCTTTCTACTTATGGGAACCAGCTGGTAAAAAGTATATGGAACTATTAGATGATTTACTTACATTAGCTATTAAAGATTACAAGGAAAAAAGAAGAAAAATTTATTCTTTTGATACCAATATTCTAAGTGGATATGTGATGGGAAGTAAAGGCTTAAAGGGAGTAAAGGGTTCTAAAGGAAAGATGTAATTCTTCCTTTTCTGTCAAGAAAAATTAAAATAAGTGTAAAGGGAAAAAGAAATTTCTTTTTTTCTTTTTTTTCGCATTTTTCCTATGCTATAATGAATAAAAGGTGGGTGTTTATGAAAAAGAAAAGAAAGTTAAAAAAGAAAAGAATTGCTAAAGTGTTTGTTTTTTTCTTGCTTTTACTTTTCCTTGGTGGTACGATTTATTTTCTACCTAAGACACTAGCAAAACAAGAAGATAAAAAACCAAAAGAAGAGCAACCTGTTGAGGAGGAAAAGCCTCAAGAAGTGAAAAAGATAAAAATTGTGAATGAAGATTCTACAAGTCGAAATATTGCCGTAATGTATAATAACATTTCAACGGTATGGGGATACCAATCTGGATTACAAGATGCTTATCTAGTATATGAGATGTTAGTAGAAGGCGGATATACGAGATTAATGGCCATTTTTAAAGATGCTACCACAGAACGTATTGGAAGTGTTCGAAGTTCTAGACCATATTTTTTAGATTATGCTTTAGAAAATGATGCCTTGTATATCCATTTTGGGGCAAGTGAACAAGCTTTATCTGATATTTCTACTTTAGGAGTAAATAATATTAATGGAATGACTTATAGTGCGGGGTTCTGGCGAGATCGCACACTAGGATTAGCAACAGAGCATACTGCCTTTACTTCGATGGAATTAATTCAAAAAGGAATTCAAAAATACGACTATCGAACTACAACGGAAATGCCTTTATTACTACAATATAATGTAGATGAAATTGATTTAAGTAGTAAAAAGGGAGCCATTGTAGCTAATAAAGTTTTTATTGAATATTCTGGTAGTAGGTCAACAACTTTTGAATATGATGCAGAAAATAAAGTTTATTTACGTTCTCAAGGAACTGCTAAAGCGAATTATGAACATGTTGACTATGTTACGAAAAAACAATATACCGCTAAAAATATTATTACCTATCAGATTCCAACCAAGACGATTGATGCGAAAGGAAGACAGGCTATGACAACAACTGGTGGTGGAAGTGGATACTATATAACAGATGGCTATGCGGTACCAATTACTTGGGAAAAACAAAGAAGAGGATCACAAACGATTTATCGCTATTTAAATGGTGAAGAAATCGATGTCAATGATGGAAATACTTATATTGAGATTCAACCAGTTGACAAGAATTTGACAATTGAATAGCTCCTTAATTTGCTATTTCATAATATTATGGTATAATGTTGATGTTTGAGGTGAGATAAAAAATGGATAGAATGCTTCAAGATGAAGAATACAGTTGTATCGTTTCTTCTATCTTATCCGAGAAAGAATTTAGTGAAAAAATGGGTGAGATTAAACACCATGATAGCACACGATTAAACCATTTATTAAAAGTGTCTTATTATTCTTATAAAATTGCTAAGGGTCTAAGATTAGATTATCAAGAAGTCGCTCGTGCGGGATTGTTACACGACTTTTATTTAGATAGTGTATATAACCAAGAAAAGTTAAAAGATAAAGTTTTACTTTATACGGTAAGACACCCTGCAACTGCAGTTTATAATGCGAAGAAATTCTTTACGTTATCTGAAAAAGAGGAAGATATCATTAGGACGCATATGTTCCCACTAGATGTCAAAGTTCCAAAGTATGCAGAAAGTTGGGTTGTTAATTTTGTTGATAAAGGTATTAGTACCTTAGAGTTCGGACATAAATTTAGTCATCAACTTGTTTATACGGCTAATTTTTACCTTATCATTTTGTTGCACATGATGAGAATAGGATAAAATCTATTCTCTTTTTTTCTTTACAAAGAAACGAAAAAAAATTATAATGATATTAGGTGGTTTTGATGTTGAGAGTAGAAGAGTATGTTATGTATAGTTTAAAAGAAATAGAGATAGAACCGGATAGTGTACTAAAGCGTCAAATCCTTACCTTACGCAATTTAGATCTTGAAAGAATGAGTGAAGATCGATTTGCTAGAAAATTTGTAGAAAATTATTCTCAATGTTCCATCTATGAAATAGAACAAAAAATAGAACTTGCTTCTCATTATTATGAAAGTCAGTCCCTTTTTCCAGGGGATACCGTTCTTTTCTATCCAACCATTACGGAACAAAAAGCAAGTTGTGAGAAGACCTGTGATGTTTATGGAGGAAAAATTCATATAGGAAGTTACTATTTAAGATATCAAGCCTTTATGGAAAATTTAACGACAGGAAAAAAGTATGTTTTAAAACGTCCTTGGATAGCAGAAATGGGAACTTATGACTTTTTCCCAAGCAATATATCTGAGATGGATTCTTTGGATGTTGCCTTAAAAACTGCTTATGAATTAGGACATCTCAATTCTCGCTATGATTATTATTCGATTTCTACTAGAATTGGTGCGGGTGTTTATGTTACTAAACTAGGCCCTAAAAATAAAGTAAAACAAAAAATAAGAGAACAGAAAAGAAAATTAGCTTGCTAATTTTTCTCTCCTCATAGCATATTTGGATAGTGCGCGCCCCTCCTAAGGGTGAAAGGTAGGTTCGAATCCTATTGGGGAGACCATTCGATTTTAAATTCCTCATCTAGAGGAATTTTTTTGTAAAGATGAGTTTTTTATTATGAAGAAAGAAGACAAATTTCTAATTTTTTCGATTTTTCAGATAAAACTGGAATGGGTTTATGATATACTTATAATAGAGGTTAGCGAGGGATAATATGGTCGGTCCACGAAAAAGAAAAATCAATATTGGGGATGTTATCTTTGGGACGTTACTAGTAGGCATGCTTCTTTTTATGATCCCTTTTTATTCTTCTATTATCGATATTATCATGTTATCGGCTCAATTTATGGTGGGAAGTGACACCTACGTTTGCATTTTAGGTTTCCTCTTTTGTGTTTTTTTAATTTTTCTTGGTATCAAGTATAAAAATAATGCGACTAAAATATTTGCCCTTATTTTAGGATTTGCCTTTATTATGAGTCCGTTTTGGGGATATCTCAAAGAAAGAAAATATTTTGATAGAACCTTTTCAACTTATCACTTTAAGGGAATTACGGTTGTTTTACCGGATACTTGTGGTGTGGCCCAAAAAGCAGAAGAACAATTGGCAAATAAATTAGAAGAAGAATATGGCGAGGATATGCACATTGATGTGGATAAAATTCCAATGCCTATTAAAAACTCGACGTTTCAAGAAAAGTTAAAGTGTATGCCAACCAAGACGCAATATGCTTATTTGATAGAATATAAAGATGCGAATGGGCAATCTAGAGTGATTACGTATGATGGGGAAGATACTTTTGACAGTCATATGGCAGTTTCTTCTTATGAGATTATGTATACGAATATTGGAGATTTCTTTTCCCAAAAACAACCGGATAGAAAGGTTGAGTATCATTTTTATTTTTACGATAAACAAGATGGTTTAAAGGAAATGACGAGAGGAAATCTTGTGGAAAAGAAGATTTCGTTTGTTTATCCATCTCTTTTGACTCTTCAAAATTTTAACCAGGATAACCGGCTTGTCTTAGATGTTACCTTTAGCATTTTAGTTCATCAGGAAGAGGCACATCAAATGATTGAGGAACTAGATCAAAACTCTATTTATCCACTTCATGCTGTCATTCATTATGGAAAAACAACAGAGTATTATGCCGATCAAAAATGGTATGGGAAAGAAACCGATTTTTTCAAGAAAATAGAGGGGAAATAATTCCCTTTTTTTAATAAATTTTAATGATTTATACATTGAAAGTTCTACATAGGTATGTTATACTAAACAAGTAGGATTGAAAATTTGTCATCAAAGGAAAGGTGATAAGATGTTAAAGTTAAAGGAAATTACAAAAACGTATGAATTAGGAGATACTAAAATAGAAGCCTTAAAAGGAATTGATGTTACTTTTCGGGAATGCGAATTCGTTTCTATTTTAGGACCAAGCGGCTGTGGAAAAACTACTTTGTTAAATATTATTGGCGGGTTAGATCGTTATACGAGTGGTGATTTGATTATTAATGAAAAATCAACCAAGGAATTTACGGATCGAGATTGGGATACTTATCGTAATCATTCCGTTGGTTTTGTATTCCAAAACTATAATTTAATTCCTCATCAGACCGTTTTATCTAACGTTGAGTTAGCTCTTACTCTTTCAGGTGTTTCTAAAGTAGAAAGAAGAAAAAGAGCAATTGAGGTTTTAAAGAAAGTAGGACTAGAAGATCAAATTTATAAAAAGCCAAATCAAATGTCTGGTGGGCAGATGCAACGTGTAGCAATCGCAAGAGCACTAGTAAACGACCCAGATATTCTTCTTGCAGATGAGCCAACCGGAGCTCTAGATTCTGAAACAAGTCTTCAAATTATGGAGATCTTAAAAGAAATTGCGCAAGAAAAATTAGTCATTATGGTTACCCATAACCCTGATTTAGCAGATGATTATTCTACGCGTATTATTAAGTTATTAGATGGCGTTGTAACGGATGATTCTCATCCTTATGATGGCAAAAAAGAATCAAAAAAGAAAAGTGATTCCAATGGGCACAAGACGTATATGTCTTTTATGACGGCACTTTCTTTAAGCTTAAATAACTTGATGACCAAAAAGGGAAGAACGATTTTAACGGCTTTCGCAGGTTCTATTGGTATTATTGGTATTGCCTTGATACTTTCTTTATCAAGTGGTGTGAGAGGTTATATTAGTAGGGTAGAAGCAGATACTTTATCTTCTTATCCTATTCAAATTGATGAAGCCACTATTGATATGACAGCTATGATGAACGCGATGTCTGGAAATCGTAAAAACGAGGAACATGATTTAGATAAAATTTATTCTAATGACATTTTAGGAGATATTGTTACTTCTGTTACTTCGCAAATTTCTGAAAATAATTTGGAGAGATTTAAAAAATATCTAGATGGAAATGAAACGAATATTAAAGATTACACGAATGCGATTCAGTATTCTTATAATTTAGATTTACAACTTTATAGCAAGGATACCAAAAATGGCGTTGTTCAAGTAAACCCAAGCCCTGTTATGGATAAGATAGGTTTTGGTAGTGAAGCGATGTCTTTCAACATGAGTCAATATAATGTTTGGATAGAACTCATGGATAATGAAGATTTACTAAAAAGTGAATATGACGTCGTGTCTGGTAGATGGCCAAGTAAATATAATGAAGTGGTATTAATTGTAGATGAACATAATAATATTAGTGACTATACGCTTTATACATTAGGATTAAAAGATCAATCAGAAGTAGAAGATTTATTTAAAAAAATTGCTACGGGGGAAGAAGTACATTTTGAATCTAGCTCTTATGAATTTGATGAATTGGTTGGTCTAGATTTTAAACTCGTTCTTAATACAGACTACTATGATAAACAAGGAAATATTTGGGTAAATAGAAAAGACGATCAAAACTTCATGAAAAAAGTAGTCGATAAGGCAGAAGACATTCAAATTGTTGGTATTATTCGTCCAAATGAAGAGGCTGTTATCGGTTCTACCCATGGAGAGATTGGTTATACGAAAGAACTTACAAGACATGTTATTGAAAAAATTAATGATACAGAGATTGTTAAAGAGCAGCTTAAAAATCCTGATAAAAATGTTTTTACAGGCTTAGAATTTAATAAAGATAATAAGACTTTTGATATCAGTTCTCTTACCCCAGAACAACAGTCCTATCTAGCTACGTTATCCCAAGAAGAATTAGCGCAGGTTATTTCTAACTATATGGAAACGTATGGGGCTACTTATGAGGATAATCTTAAAACATTAGGAATTGTAGATTTAGAAAGTCCAAGTTCTATCTTAATCTATCCAAAAGATTTTGAATCTAAAGAAGAGATTGAAAATATCATTACAGAATATAATGAAATGGTAGAAAAAGAGGGAAAAGAAGAAGATGTAATTGATTATACCGATATTGTCGGAGTCATGATGTCAGGAGTGACGACGATTGTAGATATTATCAGTTATGTACTTATCGCTTTTGTTTCTATTTCCTTAATAGTATCTAGTATTATGATTGGAATTATTACTTATATCTCTGTTCTAGAAAGAATTAAAGAGATTGGTATTTTAAGAGCAATCGGTGCTAGTAAAAAGGATATTTCTAGAGTATTTAGAGCGGAGACTATTATCGAGGGATTTGCAGCTGGCGTATTTGGAATTGTAATTACCGTTATTCTTAATGTTCCAATTAATATGATTATTAAACAGGTAACGGGTATTTCTAATATTGCGAAACTTCCAATAGCAGGTGCTATTATCTTAGTTGTTATTAGTGTATTGCTTACTTTGTTTGCTGGTGTTTTCCCAGCACGTATGGCATCTCGAAAAGATCCAGTAGAAGCTCTTAGAACAGAATAGACACTTCGGTGTCTTTTTTGTTTCAGTATAGTTTTAAAAAAATATTGACAAGTATAATACTTGTTAATATAATGCTAATAAAAATACCAATATAAATCTTTTGGAAAGAAAGAATCTAATGAAAAGAGTAGAAAAAAGGAGAAAAAATGAAAGAAATTGTAGAATTATTAATTCAAAAACAAGAAACGGTAGCAATAATGGAGTCTTGTACTGGAGGATATATTACTCATTCGATTACCAATATTGAAGGCGCTAGTTCTGTTTTACGTTTTAGTGCAGTTACTTATTCTAATGAATATAAAATCAAAATGGGAGTATTGAAAGAAACAATTGATACCTATGGTGTTTATAGTGAAGAAGTGGCAAAGGAAATGAGTTATCAAATTCATTCCTTTACAAATGCTACATACGGAATTGGTGTTACAGGAAAAATGAATAGACAAGATTTAAACAACAAAAGAGGAGAAGAAAACGCTGTTTACTTTAGCATTTATGATTCTAAGCGGGATTATTATGATACCAAGAAACTTTTGCTCCCACTAGAATCTAGAGAAAACTGTAAGGAATTCGTAAGGAAAGAAATAGAGTCTTCCTTTTTATCCATTTTGAAAAAATAAAAGAGGTATTTACTGTAACAATTGTAAGAAAAACCTTTTTTTAGTATGACCATTAGATAGTGATACTTAAAATTGTCTATATTTCATAAAGGTAGATGATTAAGAATTTGTTTTTAGTGCGATAACTTTATTGTTAGTGTTATTGAGTTGTTAGTAACTTTGTGTTATAATTCGAATAAAGATAAATGGTGTCCACCTAAGATAGAACTCCCATTTATTCCGCTATAGAAAGAGATAAAATTATGGATAGAATGATTAATCGTGTAAAAATTTTTGCTAATCAAAATGAAGAATCCCTTTTGATAAAACAAAAGGTAGAAGAAAGTTTAAAAAAGTATCATTTTGAATTGGTGGAAGATTCTTTTGATCTTGCCATTGCTATTGGCGGAGATGGGTCTTTTCTTCGTATGCTTCGTACATTAAACTTTGATAGTCATATTTATTATGTTGGGATAAATAGTGGAACGTTAGGATTTTTGCAGGAAATTAAACCGAGTGAAATAGAACTTTTTATGGAAAGACTTTCCAATAACGATTTTAAAGTAGAGGAAGTAGGGATTCAAGAAACAACTATTCAAACAAAACAAGAAAAAGATACCTTTTATTCTTTAAATGAGATTGTTATTCGGGATAGTGATCTAAATACTGCTCATTTTGCGGTTCATGTTGACAATAATTTTTTAGAAAACTTTGTAGGGGATGGTATTTTAATTTCTACATCGATTGGTTCTACAGCCTATAACTTAAGTTATGGAGGAAGCATTGTCTATGGAACTCTTCATACTTTACAAATTACTCCTATAGCGCCTTTAAATAGTAAAGCATATCGGACTCTTCAAAATTCTGTTATTGTGCCAGAGAATAAAGAAATTACCATTCTTCCAAATAATCCTGATGACTTTATTGTGACCGTGGATGGAGTAAATCGCAAGTATCAAAATTTAGAGTTTCTTTCTACTAAGGTAGTAGAGAAAAAAATCTATTGTCTTCGTATGAATGAATATAATTATTCAAAGATTATCTATGAAAAATTCTTAAAATAAAAAGCATACCCAATTTGGTATGCTTATTTTTTCATCTTTAAGACGCTTGGATTTACAGTAGACCAATCTTCTAGAAATTCTCCTATGAATGAGGGAATATTAGAACAACTGATTTTGGACTGATAAGTCCATCCTTGGTTGTTTTGTCTAATATTATAAACAATCTCTAAGAAAGAAAAGTCTTGTAAGATATCTTCTAAAAGGGCAATATCTTGTTGTAGTTTCAAAGAAGGAAGATTTGGAAGAATCAGTAGGCCACTTTTAAAATGGTCTGCTTCTTTCGCTGAGATATCCATAAATATAGCACGATTATGGTAGGCGACTTCTAGTGCTACTCCCACTTTAGAAGTAGATTGAATTTTTAATTCAGGATGATTTTGTAAATATAAATCCCAATAATCCATATGATTTTGTAAGGCCTTTTGAGGATAAAAAGAATCGGCTTGTTGATCGGAAAGAACTAATAGTTTAGGTAATTTTCTTTCTTCCATATTTTTCTCCTAAATAAGTAGAAATAGCATCTTCACCACTACTATAGATTGTTTCTGCTTCATCCTTTCCATTTAAAATATGAAATTTTTTCACTTCAATAGAGCGGAATGATTGAATAAAAGGCTCTAGTTCTTGTAAGGACGCTAATTGCTCTTCCGTTACAACATCATCGGGAATTAAAAGTTGACCATGTTTTTGATGGAGAATAAACATAGGACCAGTATATGTGGTATTATTATTAAAAAGGATACAGCCACTATGGACAATTTCCATAAGAAAGGTATATAAGTTTTCGGTTTTAGCCGCTTCTTGTATGATATCATTATCTAAAAAGAAATGTTTAGCTAAAACTCTAGCGTAATCAACATGAACGGTAATAAACCGTCTTTCACTATCCGTAATTCCGTAGTTACCAAAAGGTTCATCATCATGGGATTTATCGGTCATTAATATGGTACCATCCGGTAGAATGATTGCCATTTTTAAATCTTGATTGTTATCACTTGGCATAACGTATTCTTGATTTGTCATGAAATCAATTTTTTTCATACCACATCACCTAGCACCATTATACAAAATTCGTTTATTTAGTTCAATAGGAGGACCTTTATGATTTATTATTTTTTAGGGATGAATATCGTCGCTTTTCTTCTTTTTGGGATAGATAAAAAAAGAAGCATTGATCAAAAATATCGTATTCCCGAAAAAATTCTTTTAGGAATTTCTTTTTTAGGAGGCAGTTTTGGTTCTCTTTTTGGCATGTTTTATTTTCACCATAAAACAAAAAAGAACAAGTTTCTATTTCTTGTTCCTCTTGCTTGTCTTTTTTGGACTTTTCTATTACTTAAATAATCCTTTAAAAATGGAATTACCAATCTTTTTACCCAAGGTATTCATAGCAGAATTCGTAATTCGCTCCTCTGCTTTTTCCATTTTACTCTTTGTTTTTTTCTCTTTTGCTTTTTTCTTTTCCGCTTTTTCTTTCTCTTTTTGAAGTTTTTCTTCTTCTAGCGCTAACTCATCTTTTTCAATCTGTTCTTGAACGTTTTCAAATGCTGAAACATTATCTACTTTAGTTTCGTATTTTCCATAAAAGAGACTATGTTCAATCATTTTTTTTCTAGTTTCATCATCAATGGTTCCCATTTTACTTTGCGGAGGAAGTATAGTGGCAAGTTCTACCATGTTAGGTTCTCCACTTTCATTTTGAAAGGAAATGAGTGCTTCTCCTGTTCCAAGGGAAGTGATTGCTTCTTCGGTATTAATCATAGGATTGACGCGAAAGGAAGTAGCAGCTGCTTTAATGACTTTTTGTTCAGCTGGGGTATAGGCACGAAGGGCATGTTGAATTCGATTTCCAAGTTGCGATAATACCTCATCTGGAATATCTTTAGGACTTTGTGAAATAAAATAAAGACCAATTCCTTTTGAACGAATGAGTTTTACAACTTGAATGACTTGTTTAATCATATAATCAGGCATCTCTTCAAAGAGTAAGTGGGCTTCATCAAAGAAAAAGACGATTTTTGGTTTATCTAAATCACCTACCTCGGGAAGGGTATTATATAAATCATTTAATAACCAAAGAAGAAAAGAGGCGTATAAATCTGGTTTTTGAAATAATTTAACAGCATGTAAAACATTAATAAATCCACGTCCATCGGTAGGATCAAAACGAATAAAATCTTTAACAGAGATACTTGGTTCGCCAAAGAAGAAGTCTCCTCCTTGTTGTTCTAGCACTAAGAGATTTCTTTGGATAGAACCAATACTTTGTAAAGAAACATTTCCATACTGAAGGGTATATTCTTTACGATGATCTCCAACATATTGTAAAACGAGACGCAAATCTTTTAAATCAATAAGGTTCCAGTTGTTATCTTTGGCAATTTTAAAAACAATTGTCAAAACACCTGCTTGGGCTTCTGTTAATCCCAACATTCTAGCTAGTAAATCGGGACCGATATTTTGAATAGTGGTTCTAATAGGGTGACCATATTCTCCGTAAACATCCCAGTAATGGGTAGGGAAACTCTTGCATGTAAAACCTTCTAATTGTAAAGTATCTAACCGTTTTTTTATAGCCTTATTGATTTCTCCTGGTAGGCACATTCCCGCTAAATCGCCTTTAACATCTGCCAAAAAGACAGGAACACCCATATCAGAAAAACTTTCTGCCAATACTTTTAAAGTAATCGTTTTTCCAGATCCACTCGCACCGGTAATAAGCCCATGACGATTTGCCATATTGGGTAGAATATATAATTCTTTCTCTTTTTTACCAACTAATATTTTGCTATTATAGTACATAAAATGTCCTCCTAGTGTAAACTATTATATCATAAAGCCAAAAATCGGACAATATGTGTTATAATGCTATTGTTGGGAGTGTGGAAGTTGTGTTAAGGAAAGAAACACAGGATTATGTATACAATGCTTATCAAAAAACATTAGAATTTTTAAATCGAAAAACAAGATATTTGTTGCGCCCAGAATTTGGAGAGTATAGTTCTATGTATACTTTTACAACGGAAAATATTGATGGATATCTTCGTAAGATTGATGTGAGTGGAAAAGATATTTTAACAGTGACAGCATCAGGAGATCACTTAATCAATATGGCTTTAAGAGGAGCTAAAAGTATTGATAATTTTGATGTCAATCGCAATACTTATTTTATGGCAGAATTAAAGATTGCTGCCCTAGAAGCTTTAGGGTATGAAGAGTTTCTTACTTTTTTCACGGATTCTGAAAAAAGAAGAAGAGACTATGCTGGTATTGTAGCTGTTCAAAGAAAAGTTGATGAAAATCCTCATTTCTTTGAATATAAAATCTATTTAAAAATAAGACCATTTTTAAAAGAGGAAGTTGCGCTTTACTGGGATTTACTCTATGAAGAATATGAATTTAGTGGATTAAAAATGGAAGAGAAGGGACTTTTTCTTGGTGGCGATAAAGAGGGAGCCATCAATAGCAATTCCTATTTAAAAAATGAACAGGAATATGCAAAAGCAAGAAGTGCTATTCAGCAAGTAGAGCGTAGGTATTACTTTTCCGATATTTTACAGATTCACCAGTTACCAGCTACTTATGATGTTATCTTCCTTTCTAATATTTATGACTATGTAACAGATGATTGGCATGGGGTTATGACAGAAGAGGCATTCCATGATTATGTAGCGAATGGATTAAAACCCATTTTAAATCCAGATGCCCAGGTAGCAGCTGCTTATCAGTACCATTACCGAGTAAAAAATGCAGCGTATAAACCTTCTTTAAAAAATCTTTTCCG
Organism: uncultured Bacilli bacterium; assembly: GCA_947632115.1. Taxonomy (GTDB): domain Bacteria; phylum Bacillota_I; class Bacilli_A; order RF39; family UBA660; genus UBA5578. Next base: position 17,257 of record CANROB010000011.1, on the reverse strand, counting down.
GGGAAGGTATACGATTGATAGAAGAGAATCTTTAGAAAAATTTGGGTATAAAAAAGTGTTAATTCCTTCGGTTGTTCAAGAATATCGAAAAGAAAATGGAAAAGACTGTTTTTATGTTTATGAGGGTGGAAAAACGAGATAGTTTTTCCTTTTTTTTTGAAAAAATGCTTGACAAGTGTAGTAAAATACACTTATAATAAAGATGTCAGGTAGATGAGAATATGGATAAGAAAAATCCCAAATATCAAAATCAGGGGATTCATGTAATTAGTGCTTTGTTTACAGTCGAAAAAGGAATTACCAAAGTCTTAATTATTAAAAGAAAGTATGACCCTTATCAAGGAATGTGGGCTTTGGTTTCGGGAGCTCTTTATAATGACGAAGAGGTTTTAGACGGATTAAAAAGAGAACTAAAAGAAAAAACGGGAATTGAAAACATTCATCTAGAACTTTTTAATATCTTTAGTTCTATTCATCGCTCTCCCGTAATGAGGATGGTGGGTATTGCTTATTTAGGAATTGTTGATAAAGAAAAATTCCATCTTCTAAAAGAAACGCTTAAGACAACAGATGCTGATTGGGTTCCGATTGATAAGATTCCTTTACTTGCTTTTGATCATAACGAAATTTTAAAAGAAGCCATTGAAGTATTGAAAGTAAGAATTCGTAAAACGGACCTATTAAAACATTTATACTCGAATGGTTTTACCATGCCAGAAATACAAAAAGTATATGAAAGTATTTTAGGAGTGACGTTCGACCGTCGAAATTTCCGGAAGAAATTGTTAAGTACAGGGATGATTAAAGAGACAAACCGTGTAGAGAGATTTGAAGGAAATAAACCAGCGAAAGTATATATTTTTGAAGAAAATAGTATGGATAAAAATGTATTTTGATACATTTTTCTAATCTATTTTAATGTGTATAATATTACACATGGAAGGAGGAATATGATTTATTTTTTAAGACATGGGGAAGATGATGAATCTTATATTGGAGGATGGAGTGAGGTAGAACTTACCGAAAAAGGAAAGGAAGAAGTAATAGAAATTTGTAAGATCCTTTCAAATATTCCCATCACGAGAATTGTTGCAAGTGATATTAAAAGAGCTCGTGAAACAGCGGCTATCGTAGGAAAAACCTTAAACATACCAGTTACCTATTCTAAAAAACTACGAGAACAAGATAAAGGACTTTTAACTGGACTGAAAAAAGAAGAAGCCTTAAAAGAATATCCAAAATACCAGGAAGTAGAAGTAACAAGAAGATATCCAGAAGGAGAATCTTTAATGGATTTATATCATCGAGTGCGGATGCTCTTAAAAGAAATAGAAGGGTGGGATGAAGTATTATTAATAACGCATAGAGGGGTTATCAATATGGTTTATTTCTTGATGGAAAATAAATTACCTGATACTAATAAAGAACAGTTTCAGGTTACCCATGCATCTTTACATGCATGGAATCCAAAACAAAAGAAGATAGAAAGGATAAAATAATGGGAACAATCGTTGCAAAAATTGTTTTGACAGGAGGTCCATGTGCTGGAAAGACAACCGCTCTTTCTAAAATTGAGGAAGAACTTCATGATAGAGGATATCGTGTATTCATCGTTGGGGAAAGTGCGACGGAATTGATTAAAGGAGGAATTCGCCCTTTTGGGGAAAATCCTTTACAAATGATAGATTTTCAAAGATTAATTTTAAAATATCAAAGAGAAAAAGAATTTGTCTATGAACAAGCTATTGCTATGTTACCAGAGGAAGAAAAATGCGTTTTGCTTTATGACCGAGGACTTTTAGATAATAAGGCCTATATTACAGAAGAGCAGTTTCAAGCAATCTGTAAAGAAAGTGGATATCAAGAGTTAGATATGTTAGATAGTTATGATATGGTTTTGCATTTAGTAACCGCTGCTGATGGATGTCCTAAATATTATACGCTTGAAAATAATCAAGCAAGATCAGAAAGTGTAGAGGAAGCCATTCGTCTAGATCAAAGAACTCAACAAGCTTGGAATGGTCATAATCATTTCGTTCTGATTGATAACTCTACGGATTTCAAGGAGAAAATGAATCGAGTATTAGAAGCGATTTATCAACTTGTTCATGAACCTTATAGTATTCGTTATCAAAAGAAATATTTAGTAAATCTACCAAGCGAACCGATAGAAACGATTTTACCAAAAGGATATACAAAAGTTTTAATAGAACAAACCTATCTAGAGGAAGCAAGAGAACATTATGAAAGAAGGCTACGTAAAAGAACAATTGGTGATGAGAGCACCTATTATTTAACGGTTCAGAAAAAAGCCTTTCATGGAATGAGTAAAATTGTTACGGATAAAAAGATTACCGAAAAAGAATATTATCGGTTATTAGAGGGAAATACGAAAGGAACAGTAAAAAAAGAAAGATATACTTTCCTTTCTCATCGGCAATATTTTAAACTAGATTTTATAGAGGATAAGCCTTTTATGTTATTAGAAGTAAATCCTACTTCTTGTGAGAGTAAAGTAGTACTTCCTGATGGGTTTCAAATAGAAAAAGAAGTAACGGATGATACTTCCTTTGATAATGCTACTCTTGCGATAAAAAATAAACAATATGTTTTATAAGAATGAACAAATATGTGCATAAACATAGAAGTAAAAAATCATTTATGATATAATAGTAGAGCAAAGATGGTGAGAATGTGGAAAAAATTATATTAGTAGATGGAAATAATTTACTTTTTAGAAGTTATTATGCAACAGCCTATAATGGCAATTTTATGAAAAATAGCAAAGGTTTTCCAACCAATGCTTTATTTGGTTTTACTAATATGATGAATAAGATTATTGAAGAGGAAAAACCAACTAAAATTTTAGTCGCTTTTGATAAAGGAAAGACTTTCCGACATGAGAAGTATGACTTTTATAAGGGTGGCAGAATAGAAACTCCGGATGAGTTAAAAATGCAATTTCCTATTGCGAAAGAGTTATTAGGGTATATGGGAATTCGCTATTATGAAATCGATAATTATGAGGCAGATGATATTATTGGAACATTTGCTAAGTATTGTGATCAAGATCCTAATTATAGTGCTACTATTGTTAGTAGTGATAAGGACCTATTGCAGTTGCTATCGGATCAAGTAGATATCAAATTATTAAAACAAAAAGATTCTATTCGCTATAATCCTAAAACATTTAAAGAAGATTATGGTATTGATCCTATTCGTATGATTGATTTAAAAGCATTGATGGGAGATGCATCGGATAATATTCCAGGGGTAAAAGGTATTGGCGAAAAAACGGCTTTGAAGTTATTGGTACAATATGAAACCTTGGATAATCTATATGCTCATGTCGAGGAACTAAAAGGAGCTACCCATGATAAACTAGTAGCAGGTAGGGAAGATGCCTACATGAGTTATGAAATTGCTACGATTGTACGAGATGTTCCTATGGAAATCAATATGGAAGATATTCGTTATCAAGAAGAAAATACAGAAGCCCTAAATGCTTTGTATGAAGAGTTAGAGTTCTATTCTTTCTTAAAGAAAAGAGAAAAGAAAAAAATAGAGAATACAACTTATGAAGTAGTAACGGATGGCTCTATTTTAGATATGCTAGAAGATTGTGCAATCTATCTAGAGACCTCTTCTTCTAATTATCATCGTACAGAAATTTTAGGTATGGGAGTTTATGATGGAAAGAAATCATACTTTGTACCTTATGAAGTATTAAAAGAAAATCCACTTTTTCTCTTGCAAGCGAAAAAAAGTACGTATGATGCAAAAAGAGTCACGGTTGCTTTAAAATGGCATAATATTTATGTAGATAATATCGATTATGATACGATGATTGCTTCTTACTTGCTAGAATATAACCAAAAAGAAGATATTGCTTATCTAGCGAATGAATTAGGATATGATATTCCTTTTAAAGAAGAACTTTATGATAAGAAAAATGGTTATGAAAAAGAAAAAATAGAAAGTGCTTGTATTGCCAAAGCCAAATTTATTTATGATACGAAAAAGCAACTACTAGAAGCCTTAGAAAAAGAAGAATTATTACCCTTATTCCATGAAATTGAGATGCCTTTATCCAATGTTTTGGCAACTATGGAATATAATGGTATTTATGTGAATAAGAAAACATTACAGGAGATGGGAGAAGAAATCCAGATTAAAATCGACTTAATAAAAGATACGATTTATAATTATGCTGGTGAAGAATTTAATATCTCTTCTCCTATCCAATTAGGGGAAGTATTGTTTGAAAAACTAAATCTTCCTCATGGAAAGAAAGGAAAAAATGGATATTCAACCGCAGCCGATGTTCTAGAAAAGTTAAAGGATAAACATCCTATTATTCCAGAAATTTTAGAATATCGTATGCTTACCAAATTATATACTACTTATATTGAGGGATTAATTGATATGATTATGGAAGATTCTAAAATCCATACGATTTATACGCAGACACTAACACGTACGGGAAGACTTTCATCCATTGAACCAAATCTTCAAAACATACCGATTCGTCATGAATATGGAAAACTCATTCGAAAAGCTTTTGTACCAAGTCCTAATTCAATTATCATGAGTAGTGATTACTCACAAATTGAACTTCGAATTCTTGCTCATGTAGCGCATATTCCACAGTTAATTGAAGCATTCAAAAAAGGAACGGATATTCATAGTAAAACAGCTAGTGATATTTTTAAAGTAGAGGAACAGGAAGTAACAAAAGATATGCGAAGAGTAGCGAAAGCGGTTAACTTTGGTATCATTTATGGAATTAGTAGTTATGGTTTATCAGAAAATATTGGCGTAACGCCAAAAGAAGCGCAAGCTTTTATTGATAACTATATGGGTACTTATCCGGGGGTTCAAAAATATATGGATGATACGATTCGTCTTGCCCATCAAAATGGCTTTGTTAGAACGATGTTTCACCGCAAAAGAACTATTCCAGAACTAGAAAATAAAAACTACATGATTCGTCAAGGAGCAGAGAGAATGGCTCTTAATACGCCTATTCAGGGAACGAGTGCGGATATTATTAAAAAAGCCATGATTGATATCGATAGAGCTTTTAGGAAAGAACATATTCAATCTAAGATGATTGTTCAAGTACATGATGAACTTGTATTCGATTGTTTGGAAAGCGAATATGAGAAAGTAAAACAAATTGTTATCGATTGTATGGAACATGTCATGGAATTAGAAGTCCCTTTAAAAGTAGAGGTAGAGCAGGGTAGCGATTGGTATCAAGCAAAATAGGTGATTTATGAAACAATATCCATCTGTATCTAAAGTGATGTTTGTGAGTGCTTTCACAAATGTCTTTTTAGCTATTTTAAAAATTGTGACAGGATTTCTCTTTCAATCCACAGCCATTATTGCTGATGGAATTCATTCGTTTAGTGATTTAGTGACCGATTTTTTTGCTATTATTGGTAGTCACTTTTCACGGAAACCTGCGGATTTAGAGCATCCATTCGGACATGGAAATTTAGAGTATTTAACAAGTCTAGGAATTGGTTTTATCGTACTAGTGATGGGAATTGGCGTTATCTATAATACTTTTACAAGCCCAACCCATGTTCCTAGTGCTTTAGTTATTTTGGTTTCTCTTTTTACGATTTTAGCGAAATTTTTATTATCCGAATTTATTATTCGAAAAGGAAAGAAATATAAAAATTCTATTCTTCTTTCTAGTGGCAAAGAAAGTAGGAGTGATGTAATTAGTTCTATTGTAGTATTAATTTCTTCTATTGCCATTCAATTTCATGATCAAATATCCATCTTGATCTATGCCGAAAAAGCTGCCGCTGTTTTAATTGGTTTCTTTATTTTTGGAATTGGTTTAGGGATTGTTCGTGAAAATGTGAGTACTTTATTGGGAAAGCAGGAAATGAATGAAGATTATATGAATCGATTAAGAAAATTAATTTTAGCGGAAGAGGGAATTATCGAGGTCAAAAATATGGTTTTGATGCGTTATGGACCAGTTTCTACTTTAAACTTAGTGGTTACTATGAATGGTGATATCACTTTAAAAGAGGCTCATGATAAAGCCGATATTTTGGAAGAGAAAATTAAAAAATTTAGTCATTATCTTCAATATATTCACATTCATATTGAACCCATCATTGACAATTAATAAAGATTTGCTATAATAAAAAAACACGAGGTGGGAATATGAACTCTTCATTTAAATTAGTTAAGGATCAAGTACTAGTATGTGGAATAGATCAAAATAAAAAATCTACGCAAACATTACGCATGATAAGGGGTAATGTCAAAAAAGTCTTATACCAAGAAAATGTGATAGAAGAATTAGAAAAAACATCTAACCAAAGGACAAAAGAGTTAGACCAGTTACAGGAAGATTATCACCAAAAAGAAAAAAATCGTCAAAAAATTCTTCGTAATCTTGTTTTGCAAAGTATGGGAATGGCTGCCTTTCTTTCTTTATCTAGTGGAAAAAGAGAAAATACAAAAAAGACTTTGACCGATATATTAAGGAATGCTAGCTTACTCGCGGGAGCTAGTATTGTAGGACCTATTCATATGTCAGATGAAATTGTACAATACTTAGACTATCAAAAGAAAAAAGCTTCCTTGCAAAGAAGACTTTGGATTACAGATAATTATCTTTTATTTTCTAAGGCAAAGTTAAGTAAGTATGAAAAAGAAACTCTTACTTTTCAACCTTCTCAGGGGGAAATCGATCCTTACTATAATATTCCCCAGATAGTATCGCAAAATATACGCTTTTATGAGATACATCAAAAGGAATTAGAGGAGGCTAGAATGCGCTGTACGATTCTTCCTTATGTATCTATTTATTTTCCAAGAAGTGCTTATGAGCGTACACAGTTATTTTCCTATTTAGTGGATAGTGAGTTAAAAGAAAGAGAAAAGATAAAAATAAAAAGATAAAAAAATTATCTTTTTTTGTTGAAAATATGTATATTCCATTCCTTCTAGTTGATTGACAAACCCTATGATTCGTGATAAAATGGCACTAGAAATTGAGGACGAAGACTAGTAATAATCGGATGATGCGAAGAGAGTTCCCGGTGGGTGTAAGGGAAACATCAGAAAGTTATGAATCTACTTCTGAGAGAAATGAAAACATTTCCGGGTCATTCCGTTATCAAAATAATTAAGACCAAAATAGGATGGTACCGTGCTACGCACTCCTATACTTTTGGTCTTTTTTTATTTAATGCTCTCAATCGAAGAAAGGAAGAGAATATGATAGATATAAAATTAATTAGAGAAAATAAAGAATTGGTAAAAGAAAATATTCGTAAAAAATTTCAAGAGGAAAAACTTCCTCTTGTAGATGAAATCTATGATTTAGACTGTGAGTATCGTGAGAAAAAACAGAAAATGGATGAGGCAAGAGCGGAGAAGAATAAGTTAAGTGATCAAATTGGTTCTCTCATGCGTGCAGGCAAAAAAGAGGAAGCAATGACCATTAAAGAAGAAGTTTCTAAGATGGGAAAAGAAATCGATGAATTAACAGCAAGAGAAGAAGAATTAAGTGGAATTATCAAGCAAAAAATGATGACGATTCCAAATATCATTGCAGATGATGTTCCTATTGGTAGGGATGATACTGAGAATGTTGAATTAAAACGTTTTGGAGAGGCTGTTGTTCCTCCTTATGAGATTCCTTATCACGCTGATATTTTAGAGCGTTTTAATGCCCTTGATAAAGAGGCAAGTGGAAGAACAAGTGGAAATGGTTTTTATTATCTAATCGGGGATGCTGCTAGACTTTCTAGTGCTATGCTTTCTTATGCTAGAGATTTTATGATTAATAAGGGATTTACCTATTGTATCCCACCATTCATGATTCGTAGTGATGTCGTAACAGGTGTTATGTCTTTTGCGGAAATGGATGCTATGATGTATAAAATAGAAGGAGAAGATTTATACTTAATCGGTACTTCTGAACATTCTATGATTGGTAAGTTTAAAGATCAAATTTTAAAGAAGGAAGAACTTCCTATTACGATGACTTCTTATTCTCCTTGCTTTCGAAAAGAGGTAGGAGCTCATGGCATTGAGGAAAGAGGAATTTACCGTGTTCATCAATTTGAAAAGCAAGAAATGATTGTTCTTTGTGAACCAGAAGATTCTGAGGAGTGGTATGAAAAAATGTGGCAATACACCGTTGAATTATTTAGAAGTTTAGATATTCCAGTTCGTCAATTAGAATGTTGTAGTGGAGATCTTGCCGATTTAAAATATAAATCTTGTGATGTAGAAGCATGGAGCCCTCGCCAACAAAAATATTTTGAAGTAGGATCTTGCTCTAATCTAACGGATGCACAAGCAAGAAGATTAGGTATTCGGGTAAAAAGTGAGAAAGGAAACTACTATCTTCATACATTAAATAATACAGTTTTAGCTTCCACTCGTGCTTTAATTGCTCTTCTTGAAAACAACTATCAAGAGGATGGTAGTGTAAAAATACCAAAAGTATTACAACCTTATATGGGTGGATTAGAAAGAATTGTTCCAAAAAAGTAGATAATTTATGTTTGTTATATAAAACAAGCATGCATAAATGAGTGATATAAACTGAATATATAGATGATAAAAAGATTGTTACCTAAAAAAGAAGTATATAGAAAGTTTTTTTATAATACTTCTTTTTTATTTCCTTAATAGGATGATAAAAAATAGAGGAAAAATAAAGTTAGGTAAAACTTTATTTTTTACATATTTACTACTAAGCAATAACTTGATTATTGAGAAAATGTAAAATTTATAGTATGATGATAATAGGTGATGGTATGGCAGAATATCAAGTATATCAAGCTCCAGGGGCAGAATCTTCATCGTCTACCTCAATACTCAATAATAGCTCAATAACTACTTTAGGCGGTTATCTTGAGACTCCTATAACTAAATGGCAGCAGTCAACACCTACAGAAACCTTTGATTTGTCAGCGTTAGAGGGACAAATTTCTAATTTTAAATTCTTTGACTCTTCTAAGTTAGGAGCTCAAAAATTGGATAATATATATTCAGCAATAAATATTATTAAAGCCAATATGCCCCAGGAAGAACTGACTTATCTTCAAAACTATATGAATACTTTAGGAACCTATTCTGATTTTTATCAAAATTACAATCAATGGTTATCAGAAGCACAAGAAGAATATGATAATCTTATTAAAAAGTCTAAAGAAAGTGATGGATTTCTCTTTTTTGGAAAATCTAGTTTTGCAACTAATGAAGATCTTTTAAAAAATAATATGTATTTGGTAGAGGATCAAATTCTACAAGTAGTAGGTAGTTATCGAAATCAAATTCATGATACAAATGATTTGGGAATGACTTATTCTGAATTTATGGATTTGCCATCTGATGAACAAGTGGAGTTAGTAAAACAAAAGAGTAGTTACTGTCAAGAATTTATTGAAACTTTAGAAATGGATAAAAAAGAATTAGATGAAATGACTAAAGAGATGATGGGATTTGACAGTTATCAAGCCTATCAAGATAAATTAGCTGAATTACAATCGCAAATTACACTTTTGTCTGCGGCATCAGATAATATGAATGAACGAATTAAAATGCTTCCCTATAATATGTTATTAGAGCGTTCAGATTTCCAAGAACTTTATGAAAAAACATATGAATTAGGCTCTCTTGTTGAATGCACATCTTATGATGAGGTAGGAATGAGAATTGTTAATTATACTAAGTATTGTGAGCAAAATGGTGCTATTCCACCTGCTAAATTGAGTTCTATGTTGGGCTCTTCTTGTCAACTGGAAGAGTTTGTGTTTGATCCTCTCTTTCAGTCTCTTGTGGATTTAGGCGATCCAGTAATGATTGCTACCTATGATTATCTTTATCAAACAAAAGGAAAGAGTGATGCCGATTTTTATTTATCGAAGATAGAAAATACGTTAAATCAAATGCAGGCAGAAAAAAATATCAATGCGTTTTATGACTCTTTAGATAAAAACGATGAGGGAAAAGTAAGAGATAGTTTAAGAAATCACCTTATGACTTATGGTCAAGGCTTTGGTGATGGTGCTCAAGACTACGCTGAGAATTTATTCAGTTGGTTTCAAAAAGATGGTGTAAAGTCTGTTAACGAATGGGAACAAATTTATTGTTTAGCAAAACTCCAAGAAACAGATACTTTTTTGGATAAGACTTATCAAGCTGGTGTTTGGAGCGGACAGACAGCTTCTATGGCTGCGGTTACCTTGCTTACTTCCCATGTGACGGGTGGAGCATACTTAAATCAAATTTTGAATGTTGCATCTTCAACTGGAAATACCTATCATAATCATTCTGCGGCAGGGGATGATATGGCTTTATCTGTTTTTTATACAGTGTTAAGTGCTTGTACCGACCAATTAACAGGAAAAATGATGGGGAGATTGTCTAATTACTCTGATTTTTTCTTCGATATTGATACTTTACCGGCAGATAGTTTTAAAGTTAGAATTTATAATTCAATAAAGAAAAAAGGGATAAAAGAAACGAAAAAAGTTACTAATGGCGTTGTACATACAGGCGAACAAAAATTAGTATTTGGGGCGGATATAGATTGGACGCAAATTACTGATGAAGCACTTGATGATTATTTAGCGGATTTATGGGTGCAAGGCTCTATGTCATCTGATGGTTGTGTACAAGTGTTATATGGTGATCAAAGATATAACGTTAATGTTGCAGATGCTTTACAGTATGTAGAAACAAATCAAGATAAGATGACATCTCGAGAAGCTTTTAAAGAATATATGATTCAACAATCTGCATAGAAACATTACTTGAAGAATACTTCTAGTATCACTTATGGAAAAGAGAAAATTGCTGAATCATATTTCTGTTGTTGAAGGAAAGGTATTGAATTCTTCTTTTGGAGAAGTAAAATAAAAAGGAGAAAAATGTTCTCCTCAGACTGTTGACAAAGTTCAATGGTCTTTTCTTTTATAAAAATATGATTTGTAAGGTTGCTTTATGTTGTCCAAAAATTAAAGCTTACCAACCTTACTTTTTTATTGCTTTTTTGATATAATTAAAGTGAATAACATAAAGAGAGTACGTGATAGTATGAATGAATTAAATCAAGAACCATTGAATTTCAAAAAAGTTACGAAAGAAAATACACCGATGAATGTTGATGTTTTTGCTCGAGCAGCCATGGAAGGTCGGAACTTTCCCAAGAAGGAAGAATTTTTGATTACGGACGCATTAGTAAATTTTTTGAGAGTTGATGATAATAGCCAAATACCTATTGAAAATTTAGGACAATATTTTCCTAAATACACAAGTGATAATCCAAAAGAGGAATTGGAATATCAGAAGATGAAATTACAAAAGATGGATACTCTTTCTGATTATTTGCAATCCTATCAGCAATCTTTAGGAGAACTTCAAGAGGAATATGATAGTTTAATTGCAAAAACCCAAGAGAAAACAGGAACTCTTGTGAAAACACCAAGTTTTCAGGAACAAGTTGATGTATTGACTAATGAAATTCATATGTCTGAAATTCATATTTCTGATGTCACTGGAGAATATAAACAAAAAACGTTAGATGTCAATGATTTAGGAATTACTTATGAAGAGTTTATGGCCTTATCATTTGATGAACAAAAGGATTTAGTATCGAAAAAGAGTTCTTATTGTCAAGAAAGTGTTGAAATAATTGAAAATGCTAAAAAAGAGTTAGATGAAGCTACTAGAGAAATGATGGGATTTGACACCTATCAAGCCTATCTAGGTAAAAGGGATTATTTGCAATCTGAAATTACTCTTTTTACAATAGCGATACAAAATACGAAAGAACAGATGAAATTACTGCCTTATAATATGCTACTAGAACGATCAGACTTTCAAGAATTTTGTCAAAAAACGTACGAATTACAATCCATTGAGAAATATATGAATGGAGCCGAAGGAACAACGGTGGTGGATTATACAAGTTATTGTCGAGATAACGGATATATTCCACCTGCTAAATTTTGTTCAATGTTAAATTCTAATTTTTCGGTATTGGGTGTTTCAGTTACTCCTCTTTTTCAAATGTTGGTGGAAGTAGGGGACCCCGTGATGATTTCCACTTATGATTATCTATATCAAACAAAGGGGAAAGATGCCGCTGATGAATATTTGTCTACCATCGAAAATACGTTACATCAAATGAAAGCAGAACAAAATGTTAATGCATTCTATGATTCTTTAGATAAAACGGATGATGGACAAGTAAGTGATAGCATAAAAAATTATTTTGCTATTTATGGTCAAGGATTTGGCGATGGGGTCCAAGATTACATTGAAAACTTATTCAGTTGGTTTCAAAAAGATGGTGTAAAATCGATTAATGAATGGGAACAAATTTATCTATTACAAAAATTACAGGAAACGGATGATGTGTTAGGCGAAGTGTATAAAGTTGGTGTTTGGAGTGGAAAGACAGCTTCAGAGGTAACTGTTGCATTAATAACTAGTCAGCTAACTGGAGGCGCTTATATTCGAAATATTATGAGTTTAGCATCTTCTACTGGAAATACCTTTCACAGTAATATGTCTAAGGATGGTGATGTGGCTTTATCCCTTTTCTATACAGTATTAAGTACATGTACGGACCAAATGGCAAGCAAGATGATAGGAAGTCTAGCGGGAGATGTTGATGTTATTTTTGACATAGATGATTTAGTACCTGACAGCGCTGTACAAAAAATGTATAAACTAATAAGAAATAGAGCTAAAAAAGAAGGCAATAGATTTCTTAAAAAAGCTTTTCGCAAAAGCGAGGACAAAGTATTTTATGGATCAGATACAGATTGGTTGGAAATTCCAGGATCAGCTGTCGAGGATTGCTTGGCTGATTTATGCTTAAAAGGATTGATTTCATCAGACGGGAGTGTGGAGATTACGTATGAAGGTCAGCAACATACTATAACCATTCAAGAAGTTGTTCAATATATAGAAAAAAATTCAGATAATATGCTGTCTCAAGATGCTTTTGGAAAATTCTTCTTTGACAAAATTATATAAGGAGTTTGAAAAAATAAGAAAGGAAGTGCGACCCTTCCTTTTTTGTTAGGATTGATAATATAAAACTTTACCACCTAACTGTTTTAGAATCTCTTCATTTTCATTCTTTAAAAAGGAAGGAGCATATTGCTTTAAAATGTTTTGCTCCCTTTCTTTTGTGCCTATTGAAATTAGGTGACTATCGAATTCTTTTAATCGCTCCCATAGATATAGATTGCCTTTTATTCGTATAACCGATCAGGTAGAATCTGAATAACTTGAAAGGGTATATGGATTGTAAAACATAAATATCGATATAGAAGCATTTATATAATAGTAGGTTAACTTTTGAGTTAATTTTGGGTTTACTAATTCTCTATTTTAGTTCGTTCAATTTCTAATTCTAAAACAATATATTCTAAAGTGGTATCATCAAACTTTAAAACTAAACCATTAATCCAAGCTTCTGCATCTAGTAAACTCACATAAAAATATTTTGCTATTTTAGTTGTTGGAGGAAAGGTATTGAATTTTTTTGAAGAAATCAAATAAAAAGGAGAAAAATGTTCTCCTATTTATTTTGAATTTTAATTAATTTTGCATGAACAACTAATTTTTCCTTGTCGTTATAACAAGTGGATAGCGTAAGAATTTTATCGGTAGCAGAAACGGTTGTCTTAAATTGATAAACACTTCTACTTTTCATTGTATCTAGAAATTCTTGATATTCTTCTTTTGTTGCAAAAACAGTCGTTAAATAATCTCCTGTGGTAGGAATGTGGTAGACACTAAAGATTTGCCACAAAGTATTCTGATATTCTGTAGATAATTTAATGATATGATTATCTGTATTTTTTAACCAACTTGATTTTAAAAGATTTTTAAGAGAACCAAACATCGTTCTATCATAACGTCCATGACCATAGATAATGGTATTTTGATTTAAGTTTTCTAAGTCATTTCGATAGTCCAAGAAAATCCATCCCGCACTATTTCTTTTTTTATCAAAAGCGTGATGTAGATAGTAGTCATTATCATTTGCCTGTACAAAAGGATAATTTACATTGGTTTCTGGCACTTGAATCCAACCGATGACATCTGAATTGGTTTTTCTTAAATTGGAAAAATCAACATCCAATAAATTCATCTTAATATAATCCCAATAAGGATCAAATTTCTCTACTTTTTTTGGTTGTTCAACAATTTCTGTTGTCTCATCATCCTCTACTTCTTCCATAATGACTTCTTTTTGGGCATTGGAAGATAAGTCTTGTATCTCTTTTGACTCTTTTGCCCATTGAATAATGCGTAGGAAGGAAACCATAAAAAGGCAAAAACTGAGGATAATGATAACTAATAATAAAAATCGAAAAAATTTCTTTTCCCATTTGTGCTTTTTCATGAAATCACCAATACTATTGTACTCTAGAATAAAAAAAAAGTCTATGAAAAAAATACGCTAGCATATTTCTAGAACTACGGGTAAAGGGGTGAGGACGGAACAGTTTTATTAAATGGATTTTGGAATAACGCATTTTCTCATTGTTATTTTTATAAAAATATGATATTCTAAAAATAGAATAGGGGTGCTTGAAATGAGAAGCCAAAAATTGATTTTAGGAGTTATCTTAGGTTCCTTATTGTTAACAGGATGTGGGAATGATAAGAAAACTTTAAGTTGTGTGAAAAACGATGACAGTGGCAACCTGCAGATGAAAGTAGAATATCAAAAAGATCAGGTTTTAAAGCAAACATTAGAGATGAAAATAGAACAGGAAAATGAAGAAAATGCTAAACTTGCCAAAGAAAGAGTTGATGAACTAATTGGTTCTCAATATAAAAATCAAAGTCAAACTACTTATGAATCTAAAGTAGAAGGTAAGAATGTGGTAGTGACGCTTACCATTGATGTTGAAAATTTAACAGAACAAGAAAAAGAATCTTTAAAGATTTATGACTCTTTCAAAGAGGAAAAAGAAAGTTTACTTGATGATGGATTTACCTGTGAATAAAAGAAAGAAAAGAGGGAAAAAATGAATTGTCCAAATTGTGGTGCTCCATTATTTCCAGGAGAACCGAAATGTAGAAAATGTGGTGCTCCTTCCAACTGGAATCCAGCTACCACTTTAACACCTATCCAACCAGTACAGCCACAAGAGCCACCTAAACCAGTAGTAGAGGAGAAACCAAAAAAGCCACGTAACAAAGTTGCGATTTTACTTATTGTTTTGATCGTTGTAGTTATATTAGCTACAATTCTTATTCTTGTTTTTGTGAATAAGTCTCATAAAAAGGAAAATGATGATTGCAAGCCTACTGTAGAAGAGCCAGAAAGACCAGTTGTGACGGAATTTTCCATTGCTGTAGGAAATTTTATTTATCGTATTCCTATTTCCTATGCTACGAAAGTAGAAAATGATTACTTAGAGATTATGGATCGGGCAGAAGATCCAACTTGGTTTATAACACTTAGTACTCAAGAAATTAATTTTGATAGTATGCTTACTTTAAGTGATGATGAGATTCAACGAATGTTTTTGAATAAAGGTGTTACTACTGCAACAGTAAATAAACAAACCGTAAATGGAAAGCAGTATCTTGTTGTTAACTGTGTGATGGAGGGGAATAATGTCCTTTATGCTTATACTAAAGCAAACGCTGAGTTTACGTTTGTAGCCTCTATTACTACGGCGAATAATACTTTTGGTGCTAGTTATTTAAATGTAATTAATACGATTTTTAGTTCCTCTATTGTAGATGAAAGAAAGTATGGATATGGTGTGAATGCCTTCTTACCATATACTGTTTTTGCTTCTTTACAACAATAAATAGTTTTCATTTTTCCAAAAAAAAGAAAGATTACTTTCTTTTTTTGTCTATTAATTTCGCATTACTTTGTAGACGGGAATCCTTTGGTGAAAAGGATAAAGCTTTTTGAATAGCAGTATAGGAAAAGTCATAGAGACCTATTTGGTAAAAAGCAATGGATAAAAGATCATAAATAGCAACATTTCGGCAAAACTCTTCGCTGATATAACTTTTTTTCCCTTCTGGAATTTGAAGTGCTTTTAAAGAACAATCAATGATGGTATTCCAGTCTTTTTGTTCATAGGCAAGCATTGCTTTTTCCATAAAAGGATCTCTTAAATACGGAGCTTCTTTTATTGCTTTATCAGCCCAAGAATACGCTAATTTCCATTTTTGAAGTCTTCCATAACAGCGGGCAATAAATCGCATGGATGCACATCTTTCATCTTTCCAAGTAGCACGTTTTAAAGAAAGATGCTTCTTTAAAGTTTGAATGGCTTTTTTATCATATCCATAATACATATATTCTCGGCCTAAATAGTGCATATTGCGGTCATCTTCAGGATCTTCTTGAACAGATAGTTCTAAAAGAGGAAGATAACTACTACGAGATTTTTGGTTATTTGGATAATGATGAACGGTAATGGTATCAATACATTGAGTAAATTCCTCACCATTTCCTAAGTAATGTAAGACTTCATGAACAGGATGTGTCCATTGATAGCCTTTTCGACTATGGATTTTACTGATATAAAAACTAATCAATGGTTTATCATTTTCATCTAATCTCCAATGATAGGTATAAGAAATTCTTGTAATGCCTTCTTGAATATGCTTTTCTAGTTCTTTTCTCCATCCAGGTAAAAATACTTCATCTAAATCAGTACAAACACAAAAGTCAACGTCTTCTGGAATAAGAGCAAGAGACTTATTTCTAGCAACATCAAATCTCCATGGCTCAATAGTTTCTACTTTGACATTCACACCTAATTGTTTTAATTTATCCACGGTATGATCTGTAGAACCAGTATCTAAGACATAAATGCCATCTGCTTCTTTCATAGAAGCAACCCATCTATCTACAAATTTTTCTTCATTTTTACTGATAGCATAGACGATAATTTTCATTATGCTCCAGCAGCAGGACCAGTAGGGCCTTGTGGAATGACTAGATTTAGTATAAAATCAGGAGCCGTTCCTGTAATAGTTGCTGATGCAGGTGTATCTGGAGCACCCGTTGTTACGTCACCAATCGTAAGTGTTGGTGTTGCTCCCGTAGGACCTGTAGGACCGACATCACCGGTAGCACCCGTAGGTCCAGTAGGACCAATATCACCAGTAGCACCGGTAGGACCAGTAGGACCAATATCACCAGTAGCACCAGCAGGACCGGTAGGACCAATATCACCGGTTGCACCGGTAGGACCTG
>CANROB010000010.1 GCA_947632115.1 uncultured Bacilli bacterium | reverse complement strand
ACTTAAAAAAAACAGAAATCTATTGTTATGAAATTTCTGTTTTTTTCATTTATTTGGTTTTTGAATAATCGTTATTGAAAGCCGCTTCTTGAACTTGACTCATCACTGGAGATTTACTACTAAATAAAATTAAATCCATTGTATGCATCTCCAATGTAGTTTCATCACTTAATTTTAAAGTGATACGTTCAGAAGACCATCTACTATAATCTAATATTTCTACGACCATGACACTATCGCCTATTTGTACAAAAGCTCTATCATAATCATCTTCCTCCACTTGATAACTTGGGTCATCCGTTTGTATCACAGAAATAGAATTTTCTACCTGTTGCATCACTTTGGATTGTTTATTGTATAATTGTAAATCAGATGGATGTACATTTAATAAGGTTCCGTCTTTTAATTTTAAAATGGTACACTCTTCAGAGCGTCTAATATATTCATCGACATCTACGACAAATCGTTCATCCCCTAAAGATACCATAGCCCTATTCAAATCACTATTGGAAACTCGATCCGTTTTCGAAACACAACTAGTTAGTATAGAAACCGTAAGTGTTCCAACTAACATGCATGCGGATAATTTAGACATTGCCTTTTCATTAATTTTCAAGTTTTTAATTTTCATGTTGATCCTCCCTTAGAAATTGTGTTTTACTATACCTTAAAAGGTTAGAAATGTCAAATGTTTTCTAACTTGAATTTCATTTTCAATTATCTTGATTTCAATGATATAATAAAAAAGAATGGAGATGATAATATGCGATTATCACAAATACCAACTGATAAAATTTTTACCGATGAGGAAATTGAACAAATCGTTTATAGCAACACTTCTGATACTGGTCTTTCTACTGAATATGGATTAGTATTTGGAAATAGTATGCTTATAAAAGAGCGTGTTAAAGCAGCCATAAAAGCCTATAAAGATGGAAGAATTAAAAAAATCATTTTTAGCGGTGGGAGTAATGGCATTAGCAATCAATCTAACGATACCGTCCCAGAAGCTGTTAAAATGAAAAATTTAGCCATACAAATGGGAATGAAAGAGGAAGATATTCTTATAGAAGATAAATCAAAGAATAGTTTTGAAAATGTGGATAATACCTTTTCCATGATTCCAGAAAGAAATGCTATTACAGTCATCACAAGTGAATTTCATCTAAAAAGATGTTTTGCTATTATCAAGAAAAGATTTCCTAATATGGAAGTAGTTCTCATTCCTGCTAAAGACGGATTTTCCGATAAAGAAAATTGGTTTTTATCAGATAATAGTTGGAATTCAGGAAGAAGTTTAGTAACGTATGAAGCAAACCTATTAATTCAATATGCAAAAGAAAATAAAATTGCTGATTTAGAAGTTCCCGATGAAATACTACCATTAA
Source organism: uncultured Bacilli bacterium (assembly GCA_947632115.1). Classification (GTDB taxonomy): domain Bacteria; phylum Bacillota_I; class Bacilli_A; order RF39; family UBA660; genus UBA5578. Next base: position 47,052 of record CANROB010000010.1, on the reverse strand, counting down.
AAACAAAGTAAAATATAGTATGCCTTTTATAACATAAGTATCAAACTAAAAAAATTGATACTTTTTTTCTTGTCAAATGATAAACAATATAAATTTCTTCGCAGATTTTTGTTGACAACTGTGTATATACTGTATATAATTGATATATACAAGTGAGGTGAACTATGGAAATTATCATTAGCAATTCCAGTGACATTCCTATATATGAGCAAATTAAAGAACAGATAAAGATTAAAATTATTTCTAATGAATTAAAAGCCAATGAATTATTGCCATCGATTAGAACTTTAGCTAAAGATTTACGATGTAGCGTCATTACGACTAAAAATGCTTATGAAGAACTAGTCAAAGAAGGTTATATAAAAACGATTCCTTCGAAAGGTTTTTATGTCGCCGAAATCAATAAAGAAATTGCCCGAGAAGAGCAATTAAATAAAATAGAAGATTTCTTAGGAAAAGCCATTCAACTAGCAAAAGCAAACAATATTCCTAAGGAAACGGTACAAGAAATATTTGATATTTTATATGAGGAGGAATAACTATGGAAAATATCTTAGAAATTAAAGACTTATGTAAAACCTATGATAACTTTGAATTAAAAAAAGTATCTTTTAACTTACCTAAAGGGATGATTATGGGATTTATTGGAGAAAATGGAGCTGGAAAGACAACAACCATCAAAGCAATATTAAATATCATTCAATCTTATCGTGGTGAGATTAAAATTTTTGGATTAGATAACCGCAAAGATGAGAAAAAAATAAAAGAAGATATTGGGGTCGTATTAGATGATATGTTCTTTCCAGAAATTCTTACACCTAATGATATTAATAGCACCCTGAAAGGAGTTTATCAAAATTGGGATACGAAAATGTTTTATGACTATTTAAAAGAATTTTCCTTACTACCAAATAAGCAAATAAAAACATTTTCAAAAGGAATGAGAAAAAAACTAGAAATTATAACTGCCCTATCTCATCACCCTAAACTTTTAATATTAGATGAACCAACCTCTGGCCTAGATCCTGTTGCTCGAGCAGAAGTAATGGAAATATTTCAAAATTTTATTGAAAAAGATGATTGCTCTATTTTACTTTCTAGTCATATTACTACGGATTTAGAGCATATGGCAGACTATATAACATTTATTAATCATGGTGAGGTTATCTTATCAAAAACAACAAATGAGTTATTAGAACAATATGGAATAGTAAAATGTGGAGAAGAAGAATTTCAAAAAATAGATAAAAAAGATTATCTAAAATATAGAAAATCAAAATATGAATATGAAGTATTAGTAGAGAATAAAAAAGATTTTAAAGCCAAATACGATATTGCCGTAATTGATAAAATCACCTTAGATGATCTTATGGTATTAATGATTAAGGGGGAAGAATAATGATAGGATTTATTAAAAAAGATTTAGCGATGATTAAAAGTAATTTTAAATTATTAGGAATATTGATGATTATTTATACTGTAATGGGATTTTTAGGAGAGATGGATATCTCTTTCATCTTACCATTTATGAGTGTCATGATTATGATTTCTACCTTTAGTTATGATAACTATAATAAATGGGATGCTTATTCGATATCTTTACCAGATGGAAGAAGAAATAGTGTACGGGCTAAATATGTTGCCACCATTTTAATGACATTTGCCGTTTCTCTTATTACCATTCTTTTATCTTTTATGATTTCTTATGTGAACACAAAAACGATAAACTATGAAGAGATTCTCGCGTCCATGTTTGGTACCCTATTTGGAACTTTACTCGTTTTAACCGTCATGTATCCTATTATTTATAAATTGGGAGTGGAAAAAGCAAGAATTGGAATCTTTTTAATTGTCTTTGGTCTTATAATAATCGGAGGATTTCTTTTACCTTATTTAGACTTATCTTTTATCATAAAGTCTTTAGACTTTTTAGAAGACTATTTAATACTCATTCTTATCATCATTGCCATTATCATGGTTTATCTATCTTATAAAATATCTGAAAAAATATTTAGAAAAAAAGAATTTTAATATGCAAAATAGTTTGTGATATTTATCATTTTGGGTTATAATGAAATAGTACCGAGGTGTGAAAAATGAAAAAGACAAATAAACCAACTAAAACAAAAAAGAATGTTTTCATAAAACCAATCGTTCTTATTTTATGTACAATTCTTATTCTTGCTAGTATCCATATTTTAAGAACCATTGCTATCTTTAAAAATATCGAAACGCCTTTAAGAATTTCGATTGCTCTTTTATTAATAGATATTGCTGCTATTTTTATAACAGTTGCTACCAAAGTATTTCATTCAACCAATAATAAGAAATTAGCTATCTTTGGTGTCATTTTACTACTTTATTGTGGAGGAATTTTCTTTACCTCTACAACCGTACAAGGTCTTTATAAAGATATCGCTAGTATTAGTGAGACCAATAATAATGTCAATCTTCATTCTAGTAGTCTAGTAGTTAAAAAAGATAGTCCTATTACCAAAATAGAAGAGGTAAAGGATAAGAAAATTGGAATTGTAAAAGAAGAAGAAAATATTGCTCTTTATAAACTTCCTATGGAAATTGCCAAAAAATATAATCTTGATTCCAGTAAATTTGCGAAATATGGAGATCATGTCAGTTTAATAGAAGCTCTTTTAAAGGGAGATATCGATGCCGCTTTCCTACCAACTAGTTATGCTACTCTATATTCTTCTGAAGAAGAATTTGAAACTTTAGAGGAAGATACCAAAATTATTTATTCAGAAGAATACGAAGAAAAAGTAGAAGAAGAGGAAGTTCCTCAAAAAAGTTTAGATGAACCATTTAGTATGTTAATTATGGGTGTAGATACAACGGGAAATGGTATTGGAAGCAGTTTTAATGGTGATGCCCTTCTCTTGCTTACCTTTAATCCTAAAACGATGAATGCAACCATTCTTAGTATTCCAAGAGATTCTTACATGCCTATTTCTTGTATGAGCGGTAGAAAAAATAAGATTACCAATGCCGGATGGCAAGGCGAAAGCTGCATTATGAAATCTATTGAAGACTATTTTGGAATTCCTATCGATTATTATTTAAAAATTAATTTTAACGGAGTTGTTAGTATTATCGATGCTATTGGTGGTGTCGATGTAGATGTTCCTTATAGTTTCTGTGAACAAAATAGTAAAAGACAATGGGGAAAAAATACAATCTTTGTAAAAGCAGGAAAACAACATTTAAATGGAGAACAAGCTCTCGCCTATGCACGTCATAGAAAAGTAACGGCTTACATGAGAAATTACTGTGGAACAGAATATGTTCAAAATGCTGGCTATTGGAACGATTTTGTTAGAGGACAACACCAACAAGAAATTTTAAAAGCAATGCTAAGTAGTCTTGCAGATAATAGTGATTTAAATACCATTAAATCCCTACTTTCTACAATTAGTAAAAATGCGAAAACAAGTATGTCTGAAAATACCATTTTATCTCTTTACAGTTTGGGAAAGAAAGTTATTACAAAATCAAACGGTAAAAACCAAATGTTAAATATGCAAAGATTATATTTATCTGGTGCTGATCGATATATCTATGATTATAGTTTTAAACATGAACGTGGAACAAGAAGAAATCTTTATAATTTTGTTATCTATCAAGAAAGTTATGATGAAGTTGTAAGTGCCATGAAATCTAACCTAGAACTTCAAAAAATGACTGTTGTCAAAAACTTTAGTTTCTCTATTCATAATCCATATGAAGAAACGATTATCGGTAAAAAATCATCTGGTACTGTCAATTTACTTTTGATGCCAAACTTTGTAGGAAAAAATATTGATGATGCTAGAATTTGGGCAAGTCAACATGATGTAGATATTGTTGTAGAAGAAGTAACAGGAAAATCTTCTAACTTTGTCGGTCAAGTATTATCACAAGATATTCCGGAATCTACCGATTTAGATATGGTTAACCACGTTACTTTTAAAGTAGTTTCTGAAATAGAAGAGATTCCTCCTGTTGAAGAACCTGATCCAGAAGAGCCGGATACTCCAGAGGAACAAGAACCAGAAGAAACACCAACAGAACCAGAAATTCCTGGTACACCATCAGAAGAGGATAGCAATTCAAATACGTAAAAAAGGATAATCACTATCCTTTTTTTGTACCCTAATAAAAAATTAAGAGGTAAATAAGAGGTAAAACGAAAAAGCAAAATAAAAATCCCTTTAAAATAAAGGGATAATAAGCATTATGGTGGAGGCGATGAGATTTGCACTCATGTCCGAAAGAGCCAACTCCTAAACGTCTACAAGTTTAGTTAGATAGTTTATTTTCCTTAAAAAGTTGGTACCTAACAACCCTTTTTAAGTAAGATTATAAAATTCATAACTACTTATAATCATCATAGTTATATATCCCACTAAATATGAGCCCCAAACTTATCCTATGGGATGAATAAGAGTGAAGCAGCCTTCTAAACCTAAGCGAAAGCTAATTGATTTCTACTGTTTCCAGTTATTTTTTGGTTGTACGTAACGTGTACCTCCGACTTGCAGCCTAAGCACCAACTAATCCGTCGAAACTAGACGCCCCCATGTAGATAGAATTATATCACAGTTCTATCAAAAAGGCAATTAGAAATCTTTAAAACTTAAGCGTACGGTTTTCGTCAAAATATCACTATAGGAAAAGCATTTAGTAACACCATTTTCTTCTTCAAATAAAAAAAGGTTAGGAAAAAGTTGAATGATTTTTCCCTGATATTTTTCATACTTATTTCTTCCTAAACTATAACGTATACAGGCTTTCTTTCCAACATAAGGCTCTAGTTTTTTACGCATAAATCTCCCATTCATCTTGGATACCCCATATACATTGTTCCCTTAGTGATAATGCCACCTACCCCACTTGCACCATATTTGGTACTTTCAATAATACTTTTTAGTTCAATATCTTTATTGATATCCGAAAGGCTCATCTTCACAGCTATAATGGCAGGATCTAGGGCGTGAATATTAATTCTTTTTGGGGAGGAAGCAAAGTTAGCTCCTGCTTTAATCAACTCTTCATAATTCGATTGACAAGCTCCTGCTATAATGATTAATTTCTCATGACTACCCTCATACCTTCTTGCCTCCTTAATTGCCTCTACAAAGTAATAACTATTTCGATAAGCTTGTAAATCATTGATTTGACCTTTTTTCTTATAATAAGCATCATGACCTGTAATCACTAAAATATTTGGTTTATAGGTCGTGAGTAGTTCATAAATTCTAGAAGGAACTACTTCTTCTTTTTCAACAATACCAACAGAAGCAATATTCATCTCTTCATAAAATTTTAAACATCTACTTAAATATTCTTTATCCCCATCAATGTGTAGAACTTTGCCCGGAAGATAAAAAAAATCATCTCGTTCCCTATTTGTCTTTTCCTTAATTCTTTCTTGAAAACTTTCCTCTTCCTCAATGTCTACTTTTCCATCATATTTTCTTAAATCATCTAATGTACTATCCGCGTATAGTCTTACATTAATACCTTTTAAATAATAGACATCATTTTCAATATCAATAATACGGAAAATTAGATCATTATCATAAGAATTTCTTGTTACTAAATCCCCTATATTCATATGACCACCTATTAAACTATACGCAAAAGTCATAAAAAATATACAAAAAAAGATTCTAGTTTAATCTAGAATCTTTTTTGAAATAATAGAAAATAGCCATAACCATAAGAGAAAGACTTGTTATGAATAAAGCAATATATTTAGGTAGAGTATCTAACGTATTTGGATTCTCTATCTCTCGTTTATTAACGAAGACAACAGATGTCTCCTCTTCTAATAAAGAACCACTTTCATTCGTTACAGTTGTTTGATATCTATCTTTATTAGCTTCTTTTTCTACAACAGAATATTCTGTTCCATATGGTAAATCTTCTAAAGTAATCTTTTGACCACCTTTTAGGCTTACCTGTCCTTTATAAGTTCCATCTTCTTGTTTTACAAATTGGATGAAACCATCTTGGATTCCTTCTCCAATATATGGATAAAGTTCTGGAATAGGATATCCTTCTTGAGGTTTTAAGGAAACCTCAAAATTCCATTCACGATCCTTTTCGGTATCGTTACCTTTTAATTGCTTTTCAATAACTAGTTTGGCAGGTGAGAATTTCCAGTTGGTAAATTCTACTTCCTCTGTTTTCTCTTCTAAGAAGCCTTCAAAATTATCTGTATATGTTGTAATGTATCCATCTTCATTAGCTTCTATTTCTGTTACCGTATATCTAGTTGTCTCTGGTAAATCCTTAATAGTAATAGATTCACCATCCTTTAACGTAACAGTAACTTCATAGTTTCCTGAATCTGTTCTAACAAGATTTAAAGTAAATTCTTCTTCCTTGATAACAGGTTCATTAGCGCCTTCTTCATAAACAGGCGTTTCTTTAATTGCTTCATAACTAGCTTGTAAATCTACTAATTGTGGATCTGTCAAAGTAATCTTAAATGTCCAATCACGGGTTTTATCACCTAAGTTACCTTTTACTAGTTTTTTAACTTTCAAATCTACTAAAGATAATTTCGTATTCGTAAATTCAATACTTGTTCCATTTTCTATTAAAGTTCCAACGGTATCTCCCTTAACAGTAGTAATATAACCATCTTGGTTTGCTTCTACTTCTTCTACTCGATAACGGGTATTTTCAGGAAGACCTGTTAGTGTAATTTTATCATTATGTTTTAGAGTAATTCTTCCTACATAACTTCCATCTTCTTGTCTTGTAAAATGGATGCTACCAGATTTGGTTCCTGTATAAGAATACTCACTTGCTATTATCTCATATTCTGCTGGATAAAGAGTAATCACAAACTCAAAAGGTTTAGTGGTATCTCCAGCATGTCCTGCAACTATTTTACTAAGAGTTAAATCATAAGTTAGCGATTTAATATTAGAAAATACACTAAGGAAAGAGGTCTCTCCATCTGTTGTTCCTGTAATTTCCCCAGTAGTAACAGTACGGTAATCTTCCTTATTTGCTTCTACCTCAGACACTTCATATTTGGTGCCTACTGGAAGATTAGAAATCGTAATGGCTTGGCCATGCGTTAAGAGAATAGTAGCAAGATAACTTCCATCTTCTTGTTCTTCTAAAGTAAGATTTCCATCCTCTAAAGCAGGAATGCCATCGATAATAGATTCTCCTTTATAAGGTAAGGATGTTGGTATTTCTATTCCTTCTATAAAGTTAAACTTAATTTGGAAAGTCCATGATTTTTTTCTATCCCCAGCGCCACCTAATACTTCTTTAGCAATGGTTAAAGTATTAGCAGGTAATTTATGATTCGTATATTTTACCGTAATCGTTTTGCTACCTTCTAATTCTGGTAAGAAACCTTCCTTGTTATCCGTTACTTTAGTAAGGTATCCATCCTTGTTTGCTTCTTCCTCTTTTACACTATATTTTGTTCTTTCTGGAATTTTTTCTATAGTAATAGATTCACCATGTTTTAAGGTAATCTTTCCGGTAAAGCTTCCATCTTGATTATCTACTAATTCCATAGTTCCGTCTTCACCATTTGTTTTAGTATAGTGATAACTACTATTTAAGGTAATGCCACTTGCTGGAACAAATGTTACATCAAAATGCCATTCCTTATCGGTATCTCCTTCACCAGTTACTTCTTTTTCGATTGTTAAATCTTGATAAGCTAATTTTTCATTGGTGAAAGTTACCGTTTCTTGATCAGAAATCAATTGTCCCTGATAATTTTCTGTTACAGAAGTAGTATAGCCATCTTCATTTGCTTCTACTTCTTCTACAACATATTCTGTTCTTTCTGGAATATTAGAAATGGTAATTGCTTGACCATGTCTTAACTTAACTGTTCCACTATAAGTTCCATCACCATTATCAGTAAGTTTTAATACACCATTTTGTGGATTACTTACTCCTTCTACAGTGTGAGTTCCTATATATGGATATTCCATTTCAAAATCTACATCACTAGCTGGAGTAAAGGTTACTTTGAAGGTCCAATATTTATCTTCCTTATCCCCTGCTCCACCTTTTACAATCTTTTCAATCGTTAATTCATGACGAGAATATCTTGTATTGATAAAGTCAACGGTAACATCTTGACGATGATCAAGAGTACCTTCAGCATTGGTGATAGAAGTTTTATATCCATCTTCATTTGCCCCACGCTCTACTACTTTATACTTTGTTCTTTCTGGTAAATCATTAATGGTAATATGTTCATTATGTTTCATAGAAACAGTTCCTTTATAAGTACCATCTGATTGTTTTACTAAAGCCATCTCACCAGAGCGAGAACCGTTATAAGTATAACTACTAGCTAAAGTTACATCACTAGCTGGTGTAAAGTAAATATCAAAAGTCCATGTTTTATTCTGATCTCCAGCACCACCATTTACCATCTTAGTGATTGTTAAATCTTGCTCTGCTAAGTTGGTATTGACAAACTCAATATTCTTATCTTCATCGATAACACCTTCAGAAGGATTATAAGTATCCCCTTCTGTTACGGTTGTTTCATAACCATATAGGTTAGCATTATCTTCAACAATTTTATAAGTTGTACCAGAAATAAGATTATGAAGAGTAATGGATTCATTATGTTTTAAAGTAATTTCAGAAGAATACGTTCCATCTTCTTCATTTTTGGTAAAGTAAAGAGTTCCAGATTTACTTCCACTATAAGTATAATCAGTTGGAATTTCTTCTCCCTCTACTGGAGTAAGATAAATACGGAATGTCCAATCTTCATTTGGATCTCCCTCTTCTCCATGTACTAATTTCTTTAGAGTTAAATCATATCTTGCACGATAATGGTTTACATAATGTTCTTCTTCTAATGCATCCACCTCACCAGTAACTGTGTAGCGATTATCACTAGAAGTAACATTACTTGTTGCTCCATTAGCATCAACTGCACGACTAAATTCATACCCATTTTCTTTTTGTTCTTGAGAAATAATTTCTGTAATAGTGTACTTGGTATTTTCATCAAGTCCAACAATGCCTAATCCTTCACCATCTTTTAAAGAAAATCTAGCTTTATTAGCATTAGCTGGATCTTGTGCCCATGCCCAATCTTCATCTGTCCAACCTGTTGGTTTTTCAGTAGGTTTATGTTCCTCATCATATCCAAAGATAAGAGTTCGGGTTAAATAATTTGTTTTGGTAGAATAGTTAGATGAAATCTGTGATGTTCCAATTTTAGTAGAATCTAAGTGAGAAATAACAAATTGATGCTCTACTTGATAATTTTTATTTTCATCCCATGTCCAGTCTTTATTATCTACCTCTAAAACAGGAATAAGATAAGCATCTTTTACCCAGAAGTCAATAGAACCAAGAACATTATTTTCATTAGCTAATTTATATAAAACGGTATCTGTAGAAGTGAGTCCATCTAAACTATCTACATAAGTAGTTCTACCTACTCCCTCTAATTCTTCTGGAGTCTCTCCATCAGAAGCGGAATATAAGTGGTAAAGAGGCTCTTCTCCTTCCACGATATTACCACCAATATAAACGTAATATTCTTGACCATTTCTTTTAATCTTAGCTAAGCTATGATTTTCTGTGTCTCCTGTTTGTAGTAAGCCTTGATTGTTAGTAACAACGCCAATACTACTAATTCTTAATTGCCAATCCTTTGTATATGGATTTCTAATTAAATCAATTGCACTGTGGTCTCCCACAAAATTCTCAATAGTAACTTCAAAGTCAAAAGATTCTTTTACCTTTTCTGCTCCTCCTTGAGTTTCTACTTCCTTAGTAATTTCTAGTAAACGGTTTGGAATAACAATTCTACCATTATTACCAAGATAATTATCAATAACAATATTAGAAGATTCGGTACTACCACTAACAACAGGAATATTGACATTCCGTGAGGTACTGGTATTATTTGCCGTTTTAGACAAAAGATTTTGTGCCATATCACCAGTACGTAATCCTCCTGGCTTAGTAGCAAGAACCCAGTTTCCATCGTCTTGTGGTTTTACTCCACCATTAAATGGTTTCGTATTTTCATCAAAAGATGCTTCTTCGTTATTAAGGTTATACCAAACTAAGAATTCGCCAGCATTTAAATCTCCACTAATGCCACTTCCAAATTCTTCTCCTTTACGAGTAACGGCAACATGAGAAATCTCTCCTTTACCATTACCAGTATTTGTATAATAATCTAGTACGACATAGTACCACTTATCAGAAGAAATATCACTACGGTCATCTACCATATTCTTTTCATTCTCGGTAAGGAATTTCTCATATTGAGATTCATTCATCACTTGTTCTTGATAAGAAGTAACGCCATCTGCAACATAAAGAACTAAAGGTCTTTGGAACAGATAGTATCTATTATCGGTAGATGGAGAGAACGTTGCATTTGGGTCTCCTCTTGTACGATCTCCTTCAATCGTATCGGTTACATATCCACCATACGTTGTATTACTATAATAATTAGATAAGAAATAAACGCCATCACTTGCCGTATGATTAGAAACATATTCTTGACTGACTTTAGCAACATCAATATCAATTCCATCATCCGACATAATCTCGTCATCTACACCTACTCCATAGAATAAACGAATTGGTGTAACATGATTAGATACTCTAGTATTGGCTTCAGTATTTTGAAGATAATAACTATCCGTATCATAAGTGATATCATCTTCGGAGATAGAAATATTAGCGGTTTGAATTGGTAAAGCAGATGTTGGAATATTGATATAAAGAGCTTGATCATATCCTAAATCAATAGCTCCACCACCTTGTTCATCTTCAAAGTCACCTGTATTTTCTACCCAAACGCGAATATCACTAAGTTTATAAGAAACTTCTGCTGCTTTTTCATAGCAAGGATTTAACAAATCTTTGTTACGTTCATCTGTTTCCTCCGCAAAACGATAAATCGTATAAACGGTATTCTTTTCTTGTTCGGTAAGATTATCTTCACTTTCATCTAGGATGGAAATGTACTGTCTAGCCGTTGTAATATCTAAATAGTAAGTATCTCCTGCTTTAAAACTACCATCTGTTTCATTTTCTCCTTTGTACTTTCCTTCGCTATCATACCATCCTTTTTTAAAGGATCCATTTTCAACATGTTTAATATTGAAAGAATAATCATAGATAGCGGTCTTCACTAATCCATGCATTTGTTCAAATAGTAATAATCCCATATCATAGTTTTTTCCATCAATGGTGACTCCACTATCTTTTATTTCCATGTATTCTCCAATTGGGTCCATATAAGTAAGAGAGTCTTCTACTCCCGCGTCGTTACTTCCACCAATTGGAGTAAATGCAGAACTATTAATTTGTTCAAAAATTTGATCAAATATACTACTTAAACTGCCACTATCAGCTTGATAATATCTATCGATGTAATAAACATCCTCTAGATTTTTTACATCATACTTTTCCTCATCTCCTTTTGGATGATTCCAAGTAAAGTTAGCATAAAGTCCGCTACCTACATAAATGTAAGTATCATTTGTATTTCTTGGAAAACGCATAGATGGACTTTGACCACTAAAATAGTTTTCTAAAGCATTTTTAGTAGCATTAATCTCAGCTTGAGCCAATTGTGTAACACTGTCTCTTTCTCCAAAATAAGTCCTTGGATCCATGGTAGCTAAAAGTTGTTCATTACCATAAGTTCCTACACCACCTATATTATATCCAATAGAGAATCCTAACATAGAAGTGTTGTAATTCGATTGAATTTTCTTTTTGTAGTAACCAGCTAACAATAAGTTAGAAACATTTCTTGGTGTGATTGCTTGAATTTCAATATTCTTATTTGCCTTACTGCTTCTTCCAGAACTTGCCGTACCATTACCGGTACCACTATTACAGTCAGCATAGAATGGGTTAGCCCCTCCAGCTGCATAGTACTGGCCTGTTCCAGCCTCCTTGATAACACCTGTCATTGGATTCCACCAATCAGGATAAGTAGTACCATTTCCATTACTAGTACTATTCGCACTAATGATATTGGTTGCCCCATCTGTTAGAACAATAACAACTGGTGTTCTTGGTTGATTCGTTTTTGTAATAGAATCATAGTAAGTTGTTTTCTTCTCTTTAGCAAGCATTTCCATACCTAAGTATAAAGCTCCTTGTAAATAAGTAGAATCAGCTACCATGACCTCACTTTGTTTATTTTGAAAGCCGTTCGTTTCTTTAACAGTTGTTTTAATTTTAGGAAAATAACTACCACTTGTACCTGTATAATATGTAACATCACCAATCGCAATATAATTTCCATTATTATTCGAGGGTTGATAGTGATTTAATGGAAGTAGTTCTTGAGCCCCACCTCCATATACAACTACTCCTACACGATTATCAGCATGTACTTTATGATTAGGGTCATCGCCCATCAACTGTTTGATTAAAGTATTTGCTTCTGTCATCAATTGATGTAAAGAATCTTGACCATTCAATCCTGTAGATTGGGTCATTGATCTAGAAACATCAAGTAGCAACACAACATCAATTGGTTTTGATGTTTCTTGGTTGACTACTTGACTAGAACCTAATGCAGAAAAGACGTGCAAGAAATCTGTATTAGTAGAAACTTGCAATCTTGAACCATCTTTGTTGGCGTCTAATTGTAAAAAGGTTCCATTAAAACTGTCACTTGTTCTTCCCAAAGCAAAAACAGTTTTGTCGGTCCATATTCGACCAGCATATCGTGAATTTTCAGCTATTCCTAGTACATTGGGATTCAAATAGGCTTCCATTGTATTGGGATCAGCTACACGACTATAGTTTGAATTATTGGCAGTAGCTATCGGATAATGAAATAAATTCGTAAGGACTTCACTATTAAAACTAGTGCCAACTACCATGGCACACAAAAGTACAATTGCAATTCGACTTATTTTTTCTCTAATAGCTTCTGCTAATTCTCCTGTTTTCAACCATATTCCTCCTTTTCTAATTTTTATCAACTATTTTACTGCTGAAAAATCCATGTTGTCAATAAAAAATTTATCATTTTTTAAAAAAAGTCCCCACTTTTTGATACACCAAAAAAAGAACTTCCCATATACTAAAGTAGGTGATTCTATGAATTGGTGGAGAAAAAGAGGTTGTTGGTGGATCTGGTTTGCTATCTTCTCCATTTTGCTATTTTATCAATTTATTATTACTTTTTTCTTTATTACGAGATTCAATATTTTCTTATTATTTCTATTCATGTGTTTTATTTTTTTTTCTATTTTTCGGATTCTTTGGTAAGTCTTATGACTTCTTTTTTATTTGTTCTAAAAAATGGCTCGTTTTATCGATATAGTCTAATTTTTGACGAACTATTTGAACATTTTGATATTCACTAGATGTCCAATTTAAAGGCGTTGGTAAACTGATTAATAAAAAAAATAATTCTTTTTCTTCTTCTTTTAATGGATAAGCAGCTTGATATTTTTGAAAAATTTCTTCCCATACAAAGGGAGTATATGTCTTTTGATAAAGACCATATAAATCAAAAATAGGAGAGCCTACTTTGGCTTTATTCCAACTGATTAATTGATTATTGTGGAAATGATCTAATTCTAGATGATTATGAAGAATAACTAGCCTGATTTTTCTTAAATCTTTTACTTTTTGATACCATTTTTCTAATTCTTCTTCACAAAAAGATAGTGTATTATAAATAAGAGTAATATGACGAGCTAATAAATAGGAACTAGGGCTCATGAATATCTCACTTTCCGCCTTATCCATTTGCTCGTCATATTCTTGTCTTAAATAAGTTAAATTTCCTTTAATTGCCTCATAGATATCTTGATATCCATATTCTTCTACTTTTTTATAATGGGTTGTTTTAGTATGTAATAAAGCAACTAAAGAAATTAAATCTAAAATTTTTTGATCATCAGGGATATCTACATCTTCAACATAATCTGCTATCTCATACTCTCCATCTACAATCGTATTTGGATAGTAAGAGAAAGTTCTTTGATTTAAATATTCATAAATGGGATGGGTATTTTTTTTAATAGCGTACTTATGATCTTTTGTGGTTACAATAACTGTTTTTCCTTTTTTTTCATAGTGAATCGGTTTAATATTTCTCTCTTTTAAGAGTTCATTAATTTTGTTCATTTGGAATAATTAATTTATCCCCGATGGATAATTCATTGATAACATTATATTTCCGTAGTTGTTCTTCATTCATTTGGTATTTTTCAAGAATGGATGAAATCGTATCTCCTTCTCTTACAATATAAACTTTATAAGTAATATAAGCCTCTTCTAAAGAGGGTGATGCTTCTATCACTCTAGACTCTTCTATTTCTTCTTCCTTTTCTATTCTTTCCTCTTGTGGCTCTTCTTTTTCCACTTTTTCTTCGATTAGAGGTTTTTCCGCTAATTTAGAAGCTACAATATCGATATGAATAGATAGTTGTTTCGAATCAATAATCTCATAATAAAAATCATCGATATCTAACTCGACATTTTGAACATCATACTGTTCTTCTAAATACCCTAAATAAGGAATTTCAAAATGAAAAGTATCTTTTTCTTCGCCGCTAGCATATTCTCCTTCCACAATAAAATCACCCTTAATTTGGTAGTCTTCTCTAGTTAAATGGTGATCCATGGAAATACTCGTAATTTCATCAATGTTCTTTTTAAATAATACGTCCTTCTTAAAGGGAATTATTTTTTGCATATTATCTCTCCTATCAGTACCAAAATATGCAAAAAAAAAGATTCTATGAATCTTTTTGATAATTTGCTACTTTCCTTTTGACTTTTTCTTGTAGTTTCCAAAATGACTTATTTTCAACAATTTCTTTGTCATCTTCTTCCAAAGTACATTCGCATTCTAAAATAGGATTTCCTTTTGCCTCTTCTAAAAGTTGGTCGTTAAGGTCTAAAACTTTCTTAGTTCTAGTAAGAAATACCTCATCATGTCTTAATTTAGGAATCTTTTGTAAAAGATTACGAACAACTCTAAGATAACCAAAATTTAAAAGATAATTGACGGCAAATTCAATAAATTCTTCATCCGCGACCAAAGTACTCTGGGAATATAAAATATAATATTCAGATCCTGCAAGAGCCCTTATTTGTTGCTTTGCTCCCTCTTCTTCCAGGGAGAGTCTCGCACAATAAAGCGCTCTTTCAACAGGATTTAAATAAAAGTAATTCGCTAAAGATTGATAAAAAGGATACTGTGGTTTAAAAGAAGAATCATGGATTGCCTCTACAATCTCATTACATAGTTGAAATCTCCTTTTTCGATTAGAACTAGTCTCTTTCTCAGGGATAAACCGACATTTTCCTACAAAGTAGAATAGGTTATCATTTATTTTTAAAGGAAGTCTTGTATGTTTGGTATAGGCTTTTACAAGATCTCTAGTAAGTTCTAAAAAAGGTAAAGTGGTATATTGAATTCCTAACTCTTCTGCTTCATCTAAAAAGTCACCTAAATCTTCTTGAATCATTACATTTTGAAGAAATTTTAAATAAAATAACGTGGCATCTTCTACAGTATTATAATCCATACTTCACCTTCTAACTATGGCTTTCTTTTTTGATTTCTTGATAAATTTCCATATAATTCGTAACGGGAATGAACTCTAGTTGTGTACGAATTTCAGCTGGAAAATCAAGTACTTCTTGCATATTATCTTTCGGAATAAAAATCTTATGGATATGATTTCTAATAGCCCCTAAACATTTTTCACGGAGTCCTCCTACCGGTAAGATATTTCCACGTAAAGTAATCTCTCCTGTCATAGCAATTTCCTGACTCATATGAATATTGGCGAATGCACTAATAAGGGAGGTTACTAAAGTTACTCCTGCACTAGGACCATCTTTTGAAATCGCACCCGTTGGAATATGAATATGAATATCATTTTCACAGAGTTTTTGATAATCAATACCAAAGATAGTACTATGAGCCTTAACATAACTAAGGGCAAGGGTTGCGCTTTCTTTCATTACTTCTCCTAAAGAGCCTGTCAAAATGAGATTTCCTTTTCCTTTATAATAATTGACTTCAATTGGCAATACTTCCCCTCCATAAGGAGTATAGGCTAAGGCACTGACCACCCCTACTTCTTTTTCTTGCGAAAAAGAAGAGGTTTCAAATTTATGATGACCCAAATATGTCTCTAAATTGGAAATGGTAAGAACTGGTTTTTCCTCTTTTTTATCCATCACGAAAGAAGTAACAATCTTACGGATTACTTTAGAAAGTTGCCTTTCTAATTCTCGAACACCAGATTCTTTGGTATAGTAACGAATAATGTCTAAAATAGCCTGATCATACACTTTTAAATAAGGAAGTCCATGACTTTTACAAAGTCTTGGTATTAAATATTTCTTAGCAATATCTTTTTTCTCATACTCGGTATAACCTGTAATATCAATGATTTCTAACCGATCTAATAAAGGAGATGAAATTTCATCTATAGAATTGGCAGTTAAGACAAACATAACATTAGATAAATCATAATCGATTTCTAGATAATTATCATGGAATGTTTTATTCTGTTCACTATCTAAAACTTCTAGTAGCGCACTAGCAGGATCTCCTTTAATCCCCTTTTGCATTTTATCTACTTCATCAATTAAAAAGACAGGATTACAACTTTTTGCTTTTTTCATACCCTCAATAATTCGTCCTGGGCTAGCACCTAAATACGATTTTCGATGCCCGATGATTTCTGCTTCATCATCCACACCACCAACAGAAATTTTAACAAAATTTCGTCCCATACTTTTGGCAATAGACCGCGCTAAAGTGGTCTTTCCTGTTCCTGGGGGGCCAACGAAACAAAGGATTGGTCCAGATAAATTTTGACTATGTTTTTGAACCGCTAAATACTCCATAATTCTCATCTTTACCTGATCTAACCCATAGTGAGAAGCATCTAGACTTTTCTTGACTTCCCTTAAGTTTTCTTTATCTAATGTCCTTTTATCCCAAGGAAGATGAAGAAGATAATCTAGGTATGTTCTCATCATTCCCATCTCAGGAGAAGTGGGAGGAAGTGACTCATATCTTCCAATTTCAAAAGCAATTTTTTCTTTTACTTCTGGTTTACATACCAAACCATTTAACAATGTATTTAATTCTTGGATTTCTTGTTCATGAATCGAAGAATCCCCTAATTCTTCTTGGATATATCGAATTTTTTCTCGCAAGAAATAATCCTTTTGAGAATTTTCTAACGTCTTTTTTACCTTATTATCAATTCTTTTTTCAATCTCGACAAGAGCCTCTTCTTGGTAAATATCCCCCAAAATCATCTCTGTTCTCTTTAAAGGATCAAGGCACTCTAAATATTGGCGTTTTCTTGCAATAGATAAAGGTAAGCATTGGACAATAATGTCAGTAATTTTTTCAATGTTCGTTGCACTATCTATTTTAGCAATAACACTATTACTAATATTAGGAACTTCTTTCATATAACTATCTAGTTCCTTCTTTAATTTACGTGTGATTGCAATATTCAATTCTGATTCTACCGGTTTATCAAAAATATCTATGATTTCTCCTTGAATTACCTTTGAAAACGTGTAACTATATTCTTTACACTCCGCCCTAGTAAGGCCACTTAAAACCATTCGGTACTTCCCATTTGGCAATTCTAATTTACTCTCTATTTTAGCAACAGTACCAACCGCTGGCATATCCTCTAGGGAAGTAGATTCTTCTAAAGGATTTTTCTTCGTTACCACAAAAACATGATTTTCATTAATTAAATCTAAAGCCTTTTCAATTTGGCTTCCTAAAAAGGCATCTAATTCAAGTCGTAATTCGTTATACGGAAGTAAAATGAGGTCTTTTAAAACAATAACCGGTAATTGACATTTTTCCACATGCTCACCTCCGCTGTTTGTCGTTTATTATAGTACAAAAAAATTTTCTTTGTCAATAAAAAAGAGGAAATTCTATTTTCCTTTTTTCTTTTGATATTCTAAGCAAAAACAGGATAACTCGCAAGAACTACAATCCGGGTTTTTCGCTTTACAATGATACCTACCAAATAAAACCAATTGATGATGTAATCGACCAAGAGAATATCCTTTGAATTTTCTTGTCAATTTCTTTTCAATTTGGAAAACATCATCTTCTTTTTTAACGAGACCCAAGCGTTTACTAACCCGACTAACATGCGTATCTACCGCAACACAATTTTCACCATAAAGGTTAGATAGAACTACAGAAGCAGTCTTATGACCTACTCCGTTTAAACTTTCTAGATATTGTCGATCATTAGGAACGATTCCCCCTTGTTCTTCTAGGAGGGATGTAGCAATATCCAAAACATTTTGAGCTTTTCTTTCATAGGTACCAATAGGACGAATAATCTTGATGATATCTTCCTTAGAGGCATGACTTAAATCTTCTAAGGTAGGATATTTTTGAAACAATATAGAGGTCACCATATTGACACGCTTATCTGTTGTTTGTGCACTTAACATAACGGCTAACAATAACTCATAATCTTTTTGATAATTTAATTCACAACGAGGATTTGGATAAAGAGTATCTAAATATTTAGTGATCGCTTGAATCATCATTTAACCAATCATAGTCAAAGAGTTCTTTATTCTCTTTACTTTTCTTAAATTGTTTTCTATTTTTTTCCACATCCTCTTTATTTTTAATCCCCTTTTTATTCCACTCAAAGACAATTCTATCAATATAGCGGAAATTAGTAACACCGTTATAAATGGCCTCTTTAAGCGCTAAAACAAGTAATTCCTCACTACAGCCCATCTCTAACCAACCACGCATAATCTCTATTTCTGTTGGAGAAAGCTGTCTACCTAATTCTTTTTCATAAGTGGTATATAAACCAGTACTATCCTTTTGTTCCTCACCATTCAATAAAAAGAAGGATAATTTCTCATAGAGCAAATCCAAACTAATTACCTCACTTCTAACATTATTTACTTTAACAATGTTAGAACTTAAGAAGCCTTTTTCTGATAAGTTATTAATAATTTCTAAAACTTCCTTTAAATCTAACCCTAAATCATTACTAATTTGTTTAGGATTATAACTGTTATCCGTACTATTCCACAAATACAGTAACATGATAAATTCTTGATCTGTCAGTTTCAATTCCCGGTAGTGAAATAAGAAAAACTGAGGAATCTGATAATTTCTTTCTTTCAATAATTCAATTATATGGTCCATAGTATCACCTAGCTATATTATACAAAAAACTCTTCTTTTGGGCAAGAAAAAAAGGGTTATCCCCTTTTATTCATACCGTTTACCACATTTAGGACAAACTTCTTCTTGTAAATTGGTTCTTGGCTGTCCACAATTTTTACAAACTGCTCCGCTTTGTGGATTGTTTAATATAACATTCACATTAGTAACGGAAGAATTTGTGGCTACTGCGGTAGCGACTGCTGTCGTCTTAGCCGCATTGTCTTTTTTAAACATAGCTGGAATATCTTCTATTAAATTCGCAATAAAAATAGCAAGTGTACCTAAAATAAGGAAATACCATCCAAGGAAACGATATTCAAACAAAGATTTTATCCAATCACCAATTTCTCCAAAACTTTCTGGAGATCCACAGGCTTGAATAAGAATACATAATCCCCAACCTGCTGTTAAATAAGAGAACTTCTTCGCTTTTGGAAGAAAAAGTGACAAGATAGGAACTATTCCTAAAACAATCCAGAACAATTTAAAGAACAATTGATTTTCTTCATCCCAAAAAGAATGAGAAATAGAAAAATAACCTTTCGTACGAAGATAAGGAACAAAAAGGGCAAGTAAGAAAAGAACTCCTCCGACAGCAGAAACAATTTTTAAAATCATTTCTTTATCCATCGTAAAAGAAATACTCTTAGCACCTCCATTAGCAGCTACTGGAGCAGCCATTTGATTAGGAACATTATTTACATTTCCTCCGGGATATCCTTGTTGCATACCATTATTTGGTTGAGGGGTATTACCCACTGTTTGATTTTCATTCATATTATCCATCACAAACCTCTACTTTCTACGTTTATTATAACATACAACATTTTTATAATCAATAATCAATAGGAACAACCTCATACCCATCCTGTAAAAAAAGAACCGTATAATTTTGCTTACTAATCTTATACGTGTCAGTCCACTGCTCATAAAATTTCTCAATATAAGAAGAATTTAAATCCTCTTCATAAAAAACGACATCTAAAGTCTTTTTTATTGGTATTTCTTCTGTCAAATATACATAATCACAATCATCTACTTGATTGATACAAAAGGTATGGTCTTGATAATGAATTTTATTGGGCTCTAATTGTATTTTTTCTAAAACAACTACTTCATCTAGAATCTTTTTATGTGGATAAGAAAGGGAATAAGAAGAAGACATAAAAACATAATCAGGGACTTTGGTAAAAAGAGAGACTTTTTCTTCTAAGGAAGAATCTCCTTCATCTGATAGAAGATAAAAAAGATATTCATCAGATGTTTTAATAAGAAGGCTTTTACTAGCAGAAAAATCTAAAAAGATAATCGCAATCTCCCCTTCTTTTAAAGAGATATGAATATGGGAAAGTTGCTTAGACTTTGCCTTTGTAAGGAAGAAAAAAAGACAACAAAAAATAAAAAAAAGAATAAGAATCCATTTCTTCATACTTATTCTATTCTACACGACTTTTTTTAAAAATATGCCTTTAAAAAGGAGAGGATAGCCTCATGAGAATTACTTAATTCCCCCTTTAGAATTTTTCTTTCTAAAAGGAAATAAAGGGAAGAAATATCTAGAGGAAAATCCGCTAGTTCCATAGGAGAGATAGCAATCTCTTTTCTTGATTTTATTGGTAAATCTTGATATCGTTTCTCTAAGTCATCTTCTTTTTCTTGGATTTGATAAACTAAAAGACAAGTCTTTAAACCATATCGATATAAATCCTCATCAGAAATATACTCTTTTTCTAAAAGTGCCTTTAGACTATCTATCTTCTTTCTTTCCGCTTTAGAAAAGGGATAATTGGAAGTATCTAGCTGTGCCCACATTCCTTCTTCAAAAGGAACCACTTTTAAACTAGAAGCATCAAAGGAAAGAACGTTATCTACACCAAGATCATGCAATAAAGAAAGACCGTATTTTGCATTTTCGGAAAGAAAAATCTTCGTCAATTCTTCTTTCTTGCGATAGATAGAAAGATTTCTTACTAACTCACGATTTTCTAGGATAGCCTCTTTTAGGCTTTTCTCTAAAGAAAAATGGTAAGTAGTAGCAAAACGAATGGCTCGTAACATGCGAAGAGGGTCCTCCCTCATTTTTTTATTAGGGTCTAAAACAGAACGAATCACCCCTGCTTTTAAATCCTCTACCCCCGATAAAAGATCTACGATTTGACCATCCTTATCCATACAAATCGTATTCATGGTAAAATCTCTTCTTTTTAAATCTTCTTCTAGCAAACTAGTATAGGAAATAATAGGAGTCCTAACAGATACGTAAGCAGTCTCTTTTCGATAAATCGTAATTTCCACTGAAATTTCTGCATAATCTATCTTGAAACATCCATAATTTTCTTCACGAATAAGAGGAAATAGTTCTATTATTTTCTCTTTCGGAGCATTCGTACAAATATCATAATCCGAACACTCTCTTTTTAAAAGAAAGTCTCTAGGATATCCCCCTACTAAAAATGCCTCATAACCAGATGCTTCTATTTTTTCTAGGATTTCTCGTAATTCTTTTTTCATTTTCCTCCTAAAAAATGAGGTGTTTCCACCTCATCTTTTTTAAAAATATTTTTCAATGATTTTTGGAAGACTTTCTTTTAAATCTTCATTAAATTTGACAAGTAATGTTTCTAATAAATCTGGGTTGTCTACTTCTTCTACCTCATCATCATAATATTCACAAATGAGATATTTTTTATAATCTTTTCGATTAGCGAGGTAAAGATATTGACTAGAACCAATGGTTACCATAGAGACAACTACGTATTTTTCTCCATCTTCAAGAGTTAAAATTTCGCCTTGTTCCATTATAATCTCTTACCTCCCTTTTCCTCTTCTTGTTCTGCTAATACTTCACTGACAAATTCACCAATTTTTTGTTGTTGCTCACTTAATACTGCATCCATTTCTTTAGTTTGCTCTCTTTCATCTTCCTGCATTAATTTCTTTCTTTTGCTATTAGAACGTAAGTAAGCAATCGTTCCAGCAATGGTTGTTCCTACTGTACCTAAGATAGAAACTAACTCTTTAGCAGGTGGTAAAATTTGTTGTAATCCTGTACTTCCAGATACAAACGCATTAATGGAATCCACACAATTCTTAGCAGCAACTGCAGGATTTACCTTAAATAAGCATACAAGAACCGCTGTTGAAATACTTCCTGCTGCTGCAATGCATAAAGACACTAGTGCTTTTTTATCTAAAGTAGTAATAGCTTCTTCTCGATTAACAATCTTATGAACCTTACCTGTTTTATGAGGTTTTCTAGGAGGTAATTTTACTTCTTTTTCTTCTTCCTCTGCTCTTTCTTCGGCCTCAACAATGGCATCATGTTTTTTTCCTTCTACCATTAAAAGGTCTTTTAGACTAGGTTGTTGCGTAAATCCCTCTCCATCAGGAGAAATGTGAGCAACCTCACGAACAGAAGGTTGAATCTCTTCTACAGGAACAATAACAGCTTTATTCTTTTTCCTTCCTAAAAGAGGATAAATCTCTTCAAAAGGTAAATCTAAATCAATATGTTGATCCAAGAACCTTGCCATGAACTCATCTGGATAACCGAAAGTTCTTAGTTTTATGACAATCTGTTTAGCGGAATATTGTTCTTTTGCTGCTTTCTTTAAGTAATTATCGACAACAACTTCCATTCCAGAATGTGTAAATTTCTCATAATAAGCATCGAATAGACCTTGATAAGGAAGTACTAATCCCTTTTCTTTTAACTTAGATATTTCTCCTAAAACAATATAATCAGGATAACGTAAATCTAAAAGTTGTTGGAATGCTTCTTTAACAGATATATCTTTTCTACTAACACTCATCAAGATTTCAGAAACCTGTCCCGTAACGACTTCTGGTTTCATAGAAGCATAAATCGCTTTAATTTGTAATTTATCACCAGCAATGGTATCTATACGATTCAAAACAGCCTCTAAATCTAAATCGCCATAATGTGCCTCGATATCTTTTCTTAATAAACTGCCACGTTTTTTTACTTGACGACAATAGTCTTCTAATTCTGGCATTAATTTATCATAAAAAGCACACTCTACTTTATTTACCATGTTGGCATCCATATTTTGAACAAGTAACATGCCACGTAATTGACGAAAAGGTAATCCCTCTTTATAACCTTGATATAAGGCTTCCGCAATTCCTTCAACGGAATTCCATTTTCTTTCACCTCGACAAAGGTGGAAAAATTTTGAAAATTTTTGATATTGGGTAATAAGTTCTTCTGGATTAGAAACAAGTTCCTCTCTAGCAGCAATTCGAATTCCTTCTATTACCGTTTTTGGATCTTCAAAAGCAAACTGAAGTACTAAATAGGAAGCAACAAAAGAACTATTTGTCCTTTTATCCTCTGATAGAGAACTTACTTTTGTTTTGAAGTACTTAACTACTGTCTTTATTTCCTCTTTATGATCCATAGCAAAATCTCTTCTATCTTGCTTTTTCTTATAAGCCTTCATAACAAGTGGTCCAAATTCTACCAAAGGAATAAATTGTCCTTTTGGAAAAGATGGTAAATCATATTCTTTACTAATTCTCTCAACAGAACTACTTTTCACATAGGCTTTTCCTTGGACATTTACAATATCTTTCATTTGAATAATTGTCTGTGTTCTCCAAAATTCTTTTATTTCCTCTTGTGTCATCTATATTCACCTCGTTATTTTTACCCTTATACATTTATTATAACATAAAAAAAAAAGAAATCTATATGAAAGTATAAAAAAAGCATTAAAATTAATTTAATGCATCTTTTAATTTAGATCCGGCTTTAATAGTTACAGCAACTCTAGCAGGAATATTTACAACTTCACCAGTTCTTGGGTTACGACCTTTTTTAGCTGGTTTTTTCTTTGCACTGTAAGTAGCAAATCCTGTTAAAGATACTTTACCTTCCTTTTTTAATCCACTAATAACTCCGCTAATCATTGCATCTAATGCACGAGTAGCATCTGCTTTTGTTAACCCGGTTTCTTCAGCCATGTAGTTAACTAAATCTGTCTTTGTCATAGACTTACCTCCCTAATTTCTATAAGCTACCTTGCTTACACTCTAAGAATATCATATTCGAAATATAAAAGCAAGTTTTTTTCTTTTGTTTTTCAAAATTTCCTTTATTTTTCAAGAAAAAAGTTAAGAAATATGTTGAAAAACACTTTTATAAAGAATAATTCCGATGATAATTACAATGATAATGAGTACCGCTAACCCTAAAAAGTTAAGAATCGTAGCCTTTATACGATCGTTTCCATCCTTTTTGATGAAAACCTTATTATCTGGTGCGGATACTTTTGGCTCTACTACTTTCGTTATCGTCTCATCATAATGAACTGTTGTAGGAACCTGTTCTTTTTTACTAGGCGCTATAAAATCATTCATGGCAACATTCTTAGAATCGACATCAGGAACAGAAGATGTCTCTACTGTAAAACCACAAGTTCTACAGAATGTATCTCCTTCATGAATAGTTGCCCCACAATTTCGGCATTGCATATCATCACTATCCTCTCTTCCTCATTTTACCATAAGGCACTTTTTTCCGCAAGGAAGAATTAGACATTCTTACGAACATAATCTCTTAACTTTTTAAATTGATCTCCAGACTCCAAATTTGTTTCTGCTAAGGCTTCAAATAGTTTCTTTTGATCTCGTGACAATTTTTCAGGAACAACAATGTTTAAAACGACATACATGTTTCCTTTGGTACCCGTATGTAAATCTTCAATACCTTTTCCTTTTAAGCGATGTTTATCTCCGCTAGCACTTCCAGGAGGAATGGATAATTTCACATTACCATATAAGGTTGGTACTTCTTTTTTACATCCTAATACGGCTTCGGTAATGGTAATTGGTAAATCTAAATAGATATCATTGTCATCACGAACATATAATTCATGGTCTTTGACATAAAATTCTAGATACAAATCCCCATTAGGTCCCCCATTACTACCAGAATCCCCTTTTCCTGCTAGACGAAGTTGATTTCCCGTGTTGACACCCGCTGGAACTTTTACTTCAATATCCGTATTTTTAGAGATTTTCCCGCTACCATGACATTTAGAACAAGTAGAATCATAAGTAGAACCTGTACCATTACATGCTGGGCAAGAAGTTCTTGTCATAAAAGAACCAAACATCGTTCTTTGCTCAGCTGTCACAACTCCTGTACCATGGCAACGAGAACAAGTTTTTTCTCCTAGTCCACCTTTACCATCACAGTTTGGACAATCTTCTGAAACATTTACATTAATCGTTTTCTTCGTTCCAAAGACTGCTTCTTCAAAAGTCAAATTCACCCGCATGATTTTATCGGATCCCCTACGTCCGCGGTTTGTTCTTCTTCCGCTATTAGATCCAAAACCAAAACCACTTCCAAATAAGTCGCCAAAAATATCACTAAAGTCAAAATCCGAAAAATCAAAACCAGCGCCACCATTCATCTGATCAAAAGCAGCATGACCATATTGATCGTATTGTCTACGTTTTGCTTCATCACTTAAAACGGCATAAGCCTCTTGGGCTTCTTTAAATTTTTCGGCCGCATCTGGTGCCTTATTTACATCTGGGTGATACTTTTTAGCAAGTTTTCGAAAGGCACTTTTAATTTCGGCATCTGTTGCATCCTTACTAACACCCAAGACCTCATAATAATCTCTTTTGTCCATATTACACCTACCTACATTCTAGATTAATTTTTTTAATTCCTCTAGTTTTTCTTTAAACATATCGATTGCTTTTTCGATTGGCTCTTTCGTTGTCATATCTACTCCAGCTCTCTTCAAGATGGAAAGTGGATAATCACTTCCTCCACTAGATAAGAATTTCAAATAAGCTTCTGCTGCCCCTTCTTTACCGTTTAAAATATCACTAGCAATAGCAATCGCAGAAGAAAGTCCGGTCGCATATTTATAAACATAAAATGGCGTATAGAAATGAGGAATACGCAACCATTCATACCGAATATCCTCATCACTAATTACAGAATCTCCATAGTAATATTGATTAAGTTTGTAATAAGTACTACTTAATTCTTCCTCGGTAATCGGAATATTTTTTTCATACTTATCATGCATAATCATTTCAAACTCTGCAAACATCGTCTGCCGATAAATCGTCGTTCTTACTTTCTCTAGGAATTCCGTTAAATAAAGAATTTTTTCTTCTTTTGTTTTAGCTTGTTTATAAAGATAATCATTCACTAATACTTCATTTACCGTAGAAGCAATCTCGGCTAAGAAAATAGGATAAGAAGCATTAATAGAATTTTGATATTTATTAGAATAATAACTATGCATAGAATGTCCTAGTTCATGGGCCATAGTACTAACAGAATCGACAGTACCATTATAGTTTAAAAGTAAATAAGGATAGGTATCATAAGAACCCCAACTATAGGCACCAGACTTTTTACCGACATTAGGAAATTTATCAATCCAACGTTCATCAAACGCCTTTTCTAAGTCTTCTAAATAGGTCTTTCCTAATGGTTTTAGGGCTTCAAATAAGATTTTCTTACCCTCAAGAAAAGGAATATCCGCAGGAGTAGCGTCTACAATATCTACATAAATATCCCACATATGCATCTCTTTTAATCCTAAGGCTTTTTTACGAAGAGCCATATACTCATACATATCTGGCATTCTCTTGTGAATCGTATCAATTAAAGTATGATAAACGGATGGATCAATATTATCCTGATAAAGGCTCATTTCAAGTGGACTATTATATTTTCTAACGTCACTAGAGAAGAAATCTTCCTTAATTTGACCTTTATAAGCAGAAGAAATCGTATTTTTAAAAGATTTGAAATAGTGATACATCTTATGGAAGGCATCTTCCCTAACTCTTCTATCCTTACTATTCATATACTTCGTATAATTACTATTGGTAAGTTCTTCTTCTTGCCCATTTTCATCGACAATGGTACCAAGATCAATATCCGCATTATCAAAGTTATAGAATACTTCATCCCCTGTACCAAAAGCATTAGTTGCTTTGGCAATAATCGCTTCTTCTTTCTCAGATAAAGTATGTTCCTGATAACGGAACGTTTTTTCTAAATCAAAAGCAAACTCTTTTAAATTAGGATTTTCTTCGATATAATCTAGTACCGTTTGGTAAGGAACTGCTAACATCTCTGAACTGACGAAAGATAGTTTCGTCGAAATATCTTCCATCATCTTTTCTACCCGTGATTTCATTTTTTGATACTCTTGATTAGCGGTATCCGTATCACAACTCATTTTGGCATAAAGGTAAACAACCTCACTTAAACGTTCCATTTTATCATAGGCTATATAAAAGTCATACAAGGTAGAACTACTTTCCATAATATGTCCTTTAAAATCCGCCACTTCTTCAGTAAGAGAAAGTACTTTTTCAATATCTTTCTCCCATGCTTCTTTTGAGGGATACATTTTCTCTAAATCCCAGGTATCTTCTTTCTTTACTTCTTCTCTTTTTACTAGTGCCATAACAATCCTTTCTATACAAGAGAAAGTTCTAGAGGTCTAGAACTTTACTACATTATTTTTCTTCGAATTCTGCATCCATGACATCGTCATCTTTTTTAGAAGATTTTGTCTCTTCTTTTGACTCATCGGCGCTTTCACTATCTTGTCTTTCTTTTGCAGCTTGTTCATAAACTTTGGTAGCAAGAGCCATTGCTGTTTCATTTAATTTTTCTTGTTTTTCTTTGATAGCATCAATGTCATCGCCCTCTAAAGCTTCCCTCAAATCTTTAATCTGATCTTCGGCTTTTTCTTTTTCTTTTGAATCAACCTTATCCCCTAAATCTTTGATTGCTTTTTCGGTTGCAAAAATCATTTGTTCCGCATCATTTCTAACATCGGCTTCTTCTTTTCTCTTTTCATCGGCAGCCTTATTAGCTTCTGCTTCTTTTACCATCTTATCAATTTCTTCATCCGTTAAATTCGTAGAAGCTGTGATTGTAATAGATTGCTCTTTATTTGTACCTAAATCTTTTGCTCTTACGTTAACAATACCATTCGCATCAATATCAAAAGTAACTTCAATTTGTGGTACTCCTCTAGGTGCTGGTGGAATATTCGCTAATTGGAATCTACCTAATGTCTTATTGTCTGCAGCCATAGGACGTTCTCCTTGAAGAATGTGAATATCTACAGCAGGTTGATTATCAGCAGCCGTTGAGAATACTTGTGACTTACTAGTTGGAATCGTTGTATTTCTTGGAATTAATACCGTACATACACCACCTAATGTTTCAAGTCCTAAAGATAATGGGGTAACATCCAAAAGAACGATATCGTTTACCTCACCAACAAGTACACCACCTTGAATAGCCGC
The DNA here is from genome assembly GCA_947632115.1 of uncultured Bacilli bacterium. Taxonomy (GTDB): domain Bacteria; phylum Bacillota_I; class Bacilli_A; order RF39; family UBA660; genus UBA5578. The sequence continues at coordinate 18,497 of CANROB010000010.1, read as the reverse complement.
ACCCATCGCTACTACCTCATCTGGGTTTACTCCTTTAGATGGTTCTTTACCAAGTTCTTTCTTAACAAGTTCTTGAACTTTTGGAATACGCGTAGAACCACCAACTAATAATACTTTATCAATATCACTAGCTTTTAATTTCGCATCTTTTAAAGCTTTTCTAACTGGTTCTAGTGTAGATTCTAATAAATCATCTACCAAATCTTCAAATTTAGCACGAGAAAGTGTTGTCTCATAACTTACGCCTTGTGCGATAAATGGTAAACTAATGGTTGCATTGGTAGAAGAAGATAATGTCTTCTTTGCTTTTTCAGCTTCATCTTTAATACGTTGCATAGCCATTTTATCTTCTGTTAAGTCAATATCGTGTTTATCCTTAATGTCATCAACAACATAATCAATAATTCTTTGATCGAAGTCATCACCACCTAAATGGTTATTACCACTAGTTGCTTTAACTTCAAATACACCATCACCAAGTTCCAAAATAGAAACATCGAAAGTACCACCACCAAGGTCATATACCAATACAGTTTGTGCTTCATCTTGTTTATCAAGACCATAAGCTAAAGCGGCAGCCGTTGGCTCATTGATAATTCTTTCTACTTCCAAACCAGCGATTTTACCAGCATTTTTCGTAGCTTGTCTTTGGGCATCGTTAAAGTAAGCAGGAACCGTAATAACCGCTCTGGTTACCTTTTCTCCTAAGTAAGCCTCTGCTGTTTTCTTTAAATCACTAAGAATCATCGCACTTACTTCTTCTGGCGTATAACTTTTTCCATTCGCTTTTACTTTTTTACTAGTACCCATTAATCTTTTAATAGAGCTAATGGTATCTGGATTGACAACAGCCTGTCTTTTAGCCGTTCCTCCAACATTAATTTCTCCATCTTTGAAAGCAACGACAGAAGGAGTTGTTCTTTCTCCCTCGGCATTAACGATAACCTTTGCCTCGCCACCTTCATATACACTGACACAACTATTCGTTGTACCTAAATCAATACCTATTATTTTACTCATATAAATTTCTTCCTTTCTTTATTCACTAACTCGTACCATTGCTGTACGAATAACTTTATCCTTTAATAAATATCCTTTTTGAAGGACTTCTAATACCATACCAGGTTGAACTCCTTCTCTTTTCTCTGCCAAAATAGCATTATGATAAACAGGATCAAATGGCTTATTAGCGCCATCAATCATCTTCACGTCAAACTTTTCCATCACATTTTGTAAGTGACTATAAATCATTTTAAATCCATCTAAGAATTTCTGTTCTTCTTCTGTTAAATTTTGATCCATCGCCATCGCTCTTTCAAAGTTATCTAAAATAGGAAGTAAATCTTTAATCAAATCTTCATTACAAAACTTTAACATTTTATTTACTTCGTCTTCTTTACGTTTCCGATAATTTACCATATCCGCATTTTGACGAATTAATTTATCTTCTAGTTCACTAATCTTATTATAAGCTTCATTTAATTTATCCATGTGAGGATCTTTAGGAGCTTCTTCTTTCGCTTCTTCCTTTGCTAGTTCAGCAACCTCGGTCGCTTCAGGAGTCTTAATAGAATTTTCTTCTTGTGACTCTAAAGGTTTTTCTTGCGTGTTCACTTCTGTTTTCATTCGTCCTCCTTCTCAATATTCTCTTTAATATAGTCTAGGAGGGTAATAACGCGATTATACTCCATCCGTTTTGGACCAATTAGAGCAATGGTCCCCTCTTCGCCATGAGAATTATATTTGGTTTTAATAATCGTAACATCATCATCAAAATGATTTTCACTTCCGATATAGACATTAATGCCATTTTCTTCTTCCTTAATAGCATTTACGATATCTTTATCTTCAAACTTATTAATAATTTCACGAATTTTTTCAGCATCATTAAATTCTGGTTGCATCAAAATATTTTGTCTACCAGACATTTTAACGCTTTCATTTGTCGCAAAATCACTAAAAGCATGATAGAAAGCATTATATAAGATTTCGTGTTGTTCTACATAAGAAGCAATGATTGGCTTTACCTGAAACTCTAGAAAACTACTGACATCTTCAATAGGAGTTCCTACAATTAATTTATTAATAATTTCAACTGTCTTACCAATATCTTTAGCAGATACTCTTCCTTCTAGGTAAATATTTTTATGTTCCACATGTCCTTTATCGGTTACTACAATCGCTACTAGGTTTTGTTCATCGATTGGAATCACTTCTACCTTACTAACAAGATTATTCTTAGAAGAAGCTCCTAGAACAATCGCTGTATAATTCGTAAGTTCTGAGACAATCTCCATACTCTGTGTAATGACATCACTTAGTACCAAAGATTTATTATTGACAATCGTTTGTAGTTTTAGCATGTCATCTCCGGATAATTCTTTTGGTTGCATAATGTTATCTACATAATAGCGATATCCTTTTTCACTAGGAATTCTTCCACTTGAGATATGTTCTTTTTCCAAAAGTCCATATTCCTCTAATTGACTCATCTCAGCACGAATTGTCGCACTAGAACATTGCATCGTCTCACAAAGAGACTTTGAACTGACTGGTTTTGCAGTCTGAATATATTCTTCAATAATTAATTTTAATAAATCTATTTGCCGCTGTGTTAAGATCAATTTCATCACCTCTTAGCACTCTTCTTCCTTACGTGCTGAAACAAGTATATCACTTCATTTTAGCAATGTCAATAGAAGAGTGCTAAAAAATAAAAAAGAGTAGTTGAACTACTCTTTGCATGTATATCCATCTGCCTCCCAAGTATCTTTAAAATCTTGCTTAGATATTGGGCTTTCATAATTTTCAGAAGACTTAATAGTAATTACCTTACCAGATAATTTCACATCATATTCTTTATTATCAGCATTCTCTTTTAACAAAGCCTCATAAGTAGACTTCGCCCATTTTTCATCTTCAAAGGTCATAACCATAGTGGTTCTTTCCCCAGTAACATTTCCTCCATTTAAAACAGCTTCCGTATCTGTTTTTAAGGTATATCCCACATCAGTTGCTGATTCTTCATTCGTACAAGAAAGGGATTCACTTTTTTGACAACCAGATAATACAAGAACAGCCAATACCATTCCTAGTAATAAACATCTTTTTTTCATCGTTTCCTTACCTTTCTAATCCTATTATATCACAATAAATCTTAGATATTATATAAAAATACTTGACAAAATTATTTTTTTTGATTAGTATATACAGTACCAATTCGGATTTAGGCGAATTGGAAGCTAGTATCACACTAGCCAACCCCTTTTTATTCTTTTATGGAAGTTGCTCAGGGGGCAACTTCTTTTTTATTTTTTTGAATCAAAATACTTGACAAAATCACTTTTTTTGATTAGTATATACAGTACCAATTCGGATTTAGGCGAATTGGAAGCTAGTATCACACTAGCCAACCCCTTTTTATTCTTTTATGGAAGTTGCTCAGGGGGCAACTTCTTTTTTTGTCTATTGTTCTAAAAGAGAAAGAGAAACTTTCTTTTTATCTAGGTGAATCTCATCTACATAACAATCCACAATATCGCCAACACTTAAAACTTCCGAAGGATGCTTAATATAGCGATCCGTAATTTTAGAAATATGAACTAAAGCATCATTTTTAAGACCAATATCAATAAAAGCTCCAAAATCTACAACATTTCTCACAGTACCTTGTAATTTCATACCTACCTTTAAATCTTCAATATGAAGAATATCACTTCTTAGAATTGGTTTTGGCATATCATCACGAGGATCACGAGTAGGATTTTTAAAACATTTTAAAATATCTTCTAATGTATAATAGTCTGTCTTTAATTCTTTCGCTAAGGCCTCAATATCAATGGCATTTAATTTTTCTATAAGAGCTTCACTTCCCATATCAGATAAAGAGAACTGATACTTTTCTAATACCTTTTTAGCGATCTCATAGCTTTCTGGGTGAATCCCTGTTTTATCTAGAGCGTTATCCCCATCAACAATCCGTAAAAAACCAATCGCTTGCTCATACGTCTTATCAGATAGAAGTTTTTGTTTTTTAATCTCTTCCCTTGTTTTAATTTTTCCTTTAGCGTTTCGATAATTGATAATTTTATCGATATTTTTTTTCGTGATACCAGATACATATTTTAATAAGAAAGGACTAGCCGTATTGATATTGACTCCTACTTTATTAACAGCACTACTAACAACATAATCCAAAGATTCGCTTAATTTCTTATCGGCAATATCATGTTGATAAAGTCCTACCCCAATACTTTCTGGTTCAATTTTTACAAGTTCCGCAAGCGGGTCTTGCAACCTTCTACCAATACTAATAGCACTTCTTTTTTCAACTGTTAAATCTGGGAATTCTTCAATCGCTAATTTAGAAGCACTATAAACAGAAGCACCTGCTTCACTAACTAAAACATATTCTACTTTACGATCAATTTCTTTAATGACTTCGGCAATAAAGGCTTCTGACTCGCGAGAGGCTGTTCCATTTCCAATCGCTACAATATCGATTTGATATTTCGCAATTAAATCTTTTACAATTTTCTTTGCTTCTTCATACTTCTTCACAGGTTCATGAGGATAAATAACCGCTATTTCTAACATTTTTCCGGTTGGGTCTAAAACTGCTAACTTGCATCCCGTTCGGTAAGCTGGATCAAGCGCTAAAACCATCTTATCTTTCATTGGTGGTTGAAGAAGTAACTTCTCTAAGTTTTTACCAAAGTTATCGATAGCACTCACCTCTGCCATTTCTGTTAAATCAGAACGGATTTCTCTTTCAATGCTTGGAAATATTAATCTCTTATAAGCATCTTCAATCGCATGTTCTACTAATTCGACAACAAAAGATTTAGGATCTTTGATTTCTTTTTGCCTTAAATATTCTAAAGCCCTTTCCGTCTCATAATCGATAGTAACGGTAAGAATACCTTCTTTCTCTCCTCGGTTTAAGGCAAGAATGCGGTGTGGTTTTATCTGTTTTACTCTTTCTTCATAGTCATAATACATCTCATATACTTTTTCTTCATCATTCGCATTTTTCTTAAGTTTACTTTTCAAGATGCCATATTGATACGTATGATTTCTAATCCATTTCCGGTAGTTTGCATTATCACTAATTTTTTCCGCTATAATATAAGAGGCTCCCTCAAGGGCTTCTTCTAAAGTTTTTACTTTTTCATTTACAAATGGTTCTGCTAAAGCATCTAGACTGCCTTCCCGCTTAAATTCCATAATTTGATTAGCAAGTGGCTCTAGTCCTTTGGCAATTGCCTCCGTTGCTTTTGTCTTTTTCTTTTCCTTGTATGGGCGATATAAATCCTCTACATCCACAAGTTTAGAAGCCGCTAAAATTTGTTGCTTTAGTTCTTCTGTCAGCATTCCTTTTTCATCAATTAAACGGATAACATCTTCTTTTCTTTTCAAAAGATTTACTTGATAAAGATAGTGTTCCTGAATCACGCGGATTTGTTCCTCATCTAAAACTCCTGTTGCCTCTTTTCTATATCGAGCAATAAAAGGGATGGTATTCCCATCCTCTAATAATTTTAATACAGCTTCGACTTGGTATTGTTTTACTTGTAATTCTTGTACGATTTCTTTCACAATGTCTGTATTCATAATTCCTCTATTCTACACTTTTTGCATTTAAAGTATTCATTAATTCTTCTTTTAAAATAAGTCCTTCATGACTATAGATAACTGCTCCCTTACTCATAACAATCGTTGCCGGTACCGTAAGTTCTGGTTTTTCATGCTTACTAATTCCTGTCATATCATCTATTACTCTAGAATAATCTTCTTCTGTTAGTTTATCTACATCTAATAGATATACGGTAGCCTTTCTACCTGTAAAAGCAGATTTCACATCTTTTAAGTAATCCTTACTAACTTGATCACTACCACTATGAATAACGATAGCATATGTTTCTGCCTCATGCGCTAAAGAACGCAATTCCAAATACTTTTCATAATTGATATCTTCCGTCTTTGCTTCCGCTTTTGGCTCTTCTACTTCTTCTGGATTTGAAGTATTTTTATTCTCCATATTTCTAACAATTAAAAAAGTGATTGTTCCTAATAATACTGTCGTTACTATAAAAAATAAAATTTTCTTTTTCGTTTCCATATTATCACCATATTCATTATACCATATATTTTTGTTTTTCAAAAAAATAGTTCTTTGAACTATTTTTTAATTCCAGAAAGAGAACAAGCCTTTTTTCTCTTTCTTTTCTTCTACTTGTGGTTGTTCTAAAGGAGCTTCAGGAGTTGATGGAACATCTACAATTGGCTCAATAGCTATTGTTGCGTCATTAATGGGAGCATTAGAAGTTACATCGATTTCATCATTTAGTTCTGCTACTTCTTCTTGGAATTGAACTTCTCCAACGTTTTCTAAATTTCCTACTGCCTCGTCTAAACTTTCCATCTCTTCAGAATCAGAAATAGGAACTCCTTCTTCTTGAGCTTTCTCACCAAAGTTTTTCATTTCTTCAGAATAAGCACTATCTTCTAAAGGAAGCGTTCCATTTTCAATTTGAGAGTAAGTCTCTTTTTGTTCTGGATAAACCGTTTCTTCCTTTTCTACTGGTGTTTCCATTATGATAGAAGAAGTTACTTCGGTAGTATCACCATTTACATTTTCTTCTAATACGGTAGAAACTACAATCTCTTCTTGGGAAGAATTAGATTCAAAGTCCATAGCATCTTGATTTTCTATCTCTTCTCTATTTTCTTCCTTTTCCTCAGTTGGAAAGTTAGAAATTTCTTCTTGAACTTCTACAACTGGTATATTTTCTTCTTTAGCGACTACTTCTTCAAAAACGACAGGCTCCTGATTTTCTATTTCTTCTACATGTTCTTCTGTTTCCTCTACTTTAGAAAGGTCAGGCACCTCTTCTTGAACCTCTACGGTTGGTACAGTTCCTTCTTCTTGAGCAGTAAAGGAAAATGTCCCTACAGATGGAAAAGTAGGTTCTTCTTCTACTGTGGCTCTTTTTGATTCATCTGTTGTTTGGTAGTAAGCTCTTCCTTCTTCATTTTTATATCCTAAAGAGTATAATTCTGTTACTTCTTCGTGATTAAAATAAAGAAGTTTTCCCTCTCCTTCATATCCTTCCGGATATTCAACTGCTACATAATCATATCCACTTTTATCAATACCAATAATCATCTTTTTATTGCTATCATTTGTCAAACAAACAGTACCAATTGGCAAATACTTTAAATTCATACAAAACCTCTTTCTATTCTCATTTAATCTCTATTCTCATACAATTAGAATTATAGCGAATTTTTAGAAAAAAAGCAAATCAAAAAAAAGAGAATTTCTATCCCTTTCTCACCCCTATTTTCCACTTGGCTAATCATTGACTTTTAACCCTTTTTTTACTATAATGAAAGGGAATTTAGAGGCTAGAAAGAAGAGATGTTATGAAATTTGTAATACTATCCCCAGAGGAATTTAAACAGTTTACAGAAGTTCATGGTAATAACTGCTATCTACAAAGTGTAGAAATTGCCTCTCTACGAGAAAAATATGGATGGAAAGCCCATTATGTCGGGGTCAAAAAAGAGAATAATCTCATTGCCGCTTCCCTATTACTTGCTAGAAAAAGAAGACTAAAACAAGAATTTTATGCCATTCGCGGTCCTATTGTTAATTTTGAAGACAAAGAATTACTTACTTTCTTCTTAACGAATATAAAAAAATACGTAAAAAAACAAGGAGGCTATCTTCTTCGGATTGATCCTTATGTAGAAGCTGTCTCAAGAGATAAAGATGGAAACCAAATAGATGGTTTTGACCGTCGTTTTACCAAAGATTATCTAAAAGAATCAGGCTTTAAAGAGGTTCCTGCTAAAAAAATGGGAGATACCGTTCAAGCAAAGTTTCTTTATGCGATTGATTTAAAAGATAATCTAGAAGACGTTTTAAAAGATATGGACAGCAAAACTCGGCAAATGATTCGTAAAAACGAAAAATTTGGAATTGTAACAAGAATAGGAACGAAAGAAGATATTGCTCTTTTTGCGGATATCATGAATGACACTAGCAATCGAAGACATTTTCAAGATCGCGGCCTTACTTTTTATGAAGATATGTATGATGCCCTATGTAAGGAAAATCATATCGCTTTTGTTTTTGCCGAAATGGATATTGATTTAGCCCTTCAAAAAATTGAAGAGGAAAGAACATCTATCGATAAAGCTTGTATCGAAAGAGAAAGAAAGCGTCAAAAAGGACTTTGTAATGAAGAAAAAGTAAAAATGAAAGAAAAAGAAGAAAAAGAAGCCTTAGAAAGACTCGCTAAAAGAGAAGATGAACTCACTTCCCTTTCACAAAAATATGGGAAAAGAATTACTCTTGGAGGAATTCTTTATGTCTTTTATGGAAATGAAGTAGCCAGTGTCTTTGGAGGATGTTACGAGTCTTTAAAAGAATATCAACCTTTCTACACCATTCACTACGAAATGATTCAATATGCCATTAATCATCACTATGAACGGTATAACTTTTATGCCATTCAAAACCATATCGATAAAGAAGATCCGCAATATGGCATTTATATGTTTAAGCGTGGTTTTGGTGGGCATGTAATAGAATTATTAGGAGAATTTATTCTCCCTGTTAATAAACCAGTTTATCATCTTATGAATTTTTTCCATAAAATAAAAAGTAGATAAAAAATTATCTGCTTTTTTGTTTGCGAATCCAATTTTCTAGATAATAATAGGAACTAACTGGTAATTCATAATCTCCAATCAATTCTTCTACATATCCGTTAAATCCACGTTTAAAAGTATAAACCCCGTCTTCTTTGGTTGGCGAAGTAATGCCATAAAAATTATATTTTGTAAAGCCATGTTCCAGTCCATAGCGAATCATCGTCCATTGCATCCAATAAGAAGAGCCTAAGAACATATACTCTTTTTTATTTCCACCAAAAAGATAGACTAATTCTTTCGAATAAAGCAAAAATACGCCTGCTGAAAGAATCACTTTTCCTCTATCATTAAAGGTCATCGTTTTTGATTCCTCTAAAAGCATTTCTTCTTTAGCAATCCTACTAGTTAGTTCCTCTTTTAAGGAATCTTTTTTAGCACTTTCTAATTCTTGTCGTAACTTTGTTAAGTTATCGTTTAAATTTTTTTGATACGCTTGTAAGTCTAATTCTCCTAACAGAAATTGAACTTCTCCTCGTGGATAAAAATTTTTATATAATTCTTGATAATAGGATAAATCTCGGCCGTGGAAATGTTTCCGTTTGCCCGTTTCTTCAATCAGTTCTTGTACCAAAGATAACTCATCATACTCTGCTTCCCGAATGGAAATGGGTAACTGAGATGCTTTTTTTATCATTCGCTTCGTGAGTGTTTTAAAAGAAGCAAATATACTTTCCTCATTCCCATTAAGGTCCATGGAAAAAAGAAGTGGGAACTGCTGATAGACCTGCTTTGATTTACGATATCCAACTTTTAACAAATTAGCAACGCCTACTTCGTGGTTTACTCCCCCCGCGACTACTTTTCCGTCAATATCTTTTTGCCTTGTTATATAATAAGGATCTATTCGAAAGACATACCCATGTCTTTTTTTTATAAATTTTTTGATTTCTTGTGTGAAAAAAGAAAGAAGTTCTAAATCTTCATAATCGATTAAAATTCCTCTTGGAGCATAAAATTCTAAATATCCAAAATGCGTTTTTCTTGAACCCATCATCGTAGCAGCGACTATTTTCCCCTCTTTTTTAACACCAACATAGTAAGGGCGATACCCAAACTTTTCTCGCACCTTAGCCATTTCTGGGGTTTGAATAAAAGTTCTAAGGGGATGTTCATTTAAAAACTTGCGAAATTCTTCTACTTCTAATTCTAAAAACTCCATCGTTTTTCCCTCACAATCTTTTAATAAACATTTGGTTTTTCTACCTTCACATCACCAAAAATTTGCTCTTCATTTTCTTTTGCATAATTATAAATGGCAGTCACATTCGGAATCCAGCCGGCATTGCCATCTTCAACAGGAGCATGAATCGCACCAATTTCTTTAATAGAATAGGCTCCTTTAGAATTATATTTTTTAATTTCTAGCATTAATTCAATAAATCCTTCTTCTTTGGTATCAAACCGCCACCAAGAATCTCCTAGTTTTAATCCTGCTGGATTATTTGCTTCCCTAAAAAGTTCACTTTCCCAACTGGTTTCTGTCTGCGCAATCGCATAAATAAGGCAACGATCACACCCTAATATATTACTAAATCGACTAATCATAGCAGCATAATCTACCCCAGACTCATAAGCCCTTGCCCCTTTAAGAGAACTTGCATCTAAATGAAGTCTTCCTGGTAACTGCTTCGCACACCGAACAAAATATAAAAGTAGTGCTTCCTCATCGGTTGTATACACATCCATTCCCTTACAAGTGACTCCAGCAATATGGCCACTTTTATATTCTTCTCCTTCAAAGTTATTCGTTACTTCTACTAACTTATTATATATAGTATCAAAATTTACTTGATAGATATCACAAAGAGATTGGATATACTCTCTTCTTTCCACTTCTTTTTCGGATAGAGTTGTAGCAGCAGAAGTTGGTGAGGTTGCAACTAAGTTATTTTCTAAGACATCTACATCGTTAGGAAGAATGACAACACTCTCTTCTACACTCTTACTTTCTGGTATATCGTTTTCTATTGATATCGTATATTTCTCCTCCGCAGAAGAAATAAATTCAGGCATTAAAGAAGTACTAGTAATCAATACCACGCCAATAGCTGTTAAAACAGGAAGTGTGATAAATTTTGGTAAACGTACTCTTCGATTATCGTAAGAATGACTTCTTTGAAGTCGATATTTTTTAGAATTTCTATTTTTGTTAGAAGTGTTACTCTTTTGATGAGAATGAATCAATACGTTGGATGCTATAGTAGAATCATGGAAATATCGTCTTGCTGCTTGAATTTGCATTTTCGTCAAGCGCATGCGTTCCCTATTAGAAATGACATAATACCCATCTGATGTAATTCTCCTAGGATTTAATTTAGCAACCATTTTTAATTCTTCTTCTAAAGTTCGATTCATATAACACCTCTATCTTTATTCATTATAACATGATAACCCTTTTCTTTGCACAAAAATAAGGATTTCTTCTCATATTTTGTCAACTATATTAAAAAAATCATTTTTTCATTACAATATTTGATTTTTCTCTTTTCACAAAAAAGCACTCCCATGTTATCAAAGATTGAAAAAAAAGTCAAATAGAATAAAAAAAGAGTATGATAACTCTTTTTGCATTTTAAGAGTGAAAAATTACTTTTCTTAATGTTTTTGCAATTTCTTTTTTGGTTTCACACGTATATTCTTCCCCGTTTTCTCCAACAAAATAAGCAGGATGTTTTCCATTACCAATCGTTGATAAATCATTAGCAATAATATAATCCGCTTGATTTTTCTCTCTTAAACGAGAAGCAACAGAAATTAATTCCTCATGAGTAACTCCATCTAATAGTTTAAATCCAAATAGCCTCGTTTGTGGAGATATTTTTTTAATCTCATGAATTACCTTAGGAGTAAGAGAAAGCTTAAACATCAAATCCGGTTCATAAGAAGAAATCTTATGCTCATCACTCACTATATTTTCAGGATGCCTAATAGTTTCTAAAATAAGTTTTTCTAACTCTTCTTTAGATAGTCTAGCAGGATATATTTTTCTAGCTAATTCCTCTGCTAATAATTGTGCGGTAATGGCATAATCTCCCTTATAATCGCCAACAGCAGAAGAATGAATAACCGCATGGATATTTTGACTAACTAATAAATCGCGTAATGCTCTTAATAAATCCTCTGCAGATTCTATTGAAATAAATTTTAACTTATCATTTACCTTCGGTTTACGTGCTAACTTAGGAGATAAATAATAAATGTGTCCTATCCTATCATATTCCTGCTCTAAAAAATCATCTGCTATCGTACTTCCTAAAGCTCCTGTTGACATATTCGTAATTTTCATAACAGCATCTAGTCTTTCATTCGTTGGCCCTGACGTAATAATAATATTTTTTAGCATGGTATCTTCCTTTCTTAAATTTCCTACCACTAAATGACTAGGATTATGTACATAATCATCGCTTCTTCCAAAACGAGAAAAATAATTTTGAAATTCTCCATAAAAATAGGCTGGCTTTCGGTCTAATTTTAAAATGGAACTAGGATGATCTACTACCGTTTTCCCTTCTTTTTTTAACCAATCTTGTTCGTGATACTGAATGGGTCCAAAGATATAGCTTTCCCCTTTTGCATACTCTTTTTCCATATAAGTAGAAAGGCAATTGACAACAAAAGAATAAATGTTATCCACATGATTGTGGATAGCCATCGACTCTTCCATAAATACTTTTTGATTACTATTAGAACAAATGCCTATGATACCAAATAAATCTTTTACTGTCCGGGAAATTGTATAAGCATGTTGATAATATTCCATACAATTTAAAATGACAACTTTTTGTCCCTTTACTAAAAAAGTATGTTTTTCTAACTCTTTCCTTAGAAAAGTATCGGTATCCATATTCTCTTGAAATCGTATCATGGGTTCTGCCCCCGAAGCATTACATTTTTGAATCGTATATTTTTTTCCTTTTTGATAAACGATTGTCTTATTAATCCCTTCCTCATAAATACTACCAGCAACCACTAAACATTTTTGAGAAAGTTCCTGATAATACTGATCCAAGGCATCTTGATAACACATTTCCGGAAAAACGACGATATCTGCATCTTTTTCTTGAATCACTTTCTTTGCAGCATCCATTTGCAACCTAAGTGCTTCATTAGGGATTAAATATTCATGAAAAGCATCACAATCTAGATTTACTTGTAATTGAAACCCTAAAACCTTTATTTTTTCCATTATCCTTCCTCCTACTTGTATTGTATGGCAAAAAGTGTTATAAGTAAAATATATATTATTTATAATTATTATAAGGAGTGCTTATGAACATTGATTTAAACTTATATCAAATTTTTTATATGGTAGCTAAAAAAGGAAATATTACCAAAGCTGCTGAGGATCTATATATTTCACAGCCGGCTGTTACGCAAGCAATCCATACCTTAGAAGATAGAATTGGTGCGACTCTATTTATTCGAACCAAAAAAGGGGTATCCTTAACAGAAGAAGCAAAAGTGTTGTACCAGTTTGTTGAAACAGGACTTACTTATATCCAAAATGGGGAAAATAAATTTAAAGAATTAATGAATATAGAAAGTGGTACTTTAAAAATAGGCGCTAGTACAACGGTAACAGAAAATGTCTTGCTAAAATATTTAGATAAATATCATGAACTTTACCCTAATATTGATATTTCTATTACCAACGATTTAACAAATGATCTTGTAAAATCTCTAAAAGAAGGTACACTCGATATTCTCATTTTAAACCTACCTATGAAAGAAACAAAAGAATTAGTGATTACCCCTTTCTTAAAAGTCCATGATCTTTTTATGGTAGGAGAAAAAATGAATCACTTGATAGGTCATACTATTTCTTTAGAAAGCTTAATATCGGAAGATTTTATCTTTCAAAAATCCCCTTCTAATACTAGAGCCTTTTTAAATCATTACTTAGAAAGTAATCATCTTTCTATCAATCCTAAATATGATGTTGTTAGTTTTAGTTTAGTGAAAGATATGACAAAGATGGGACTAGGGATTGGGTATATTACAAAAGAATTTGCCTCAACAGAACTATCAAACCAAGAATTATTCCCACTAGATATTACCCCTAATATTCCAGCACGAGAAATAGGAATTGTAACCTTAAACAATGTAATTCCTAGTTTTGCAGCCAAAGCTTTTATAGAATTAATCAAAGAAAAAAGATATTAGGCGTGATACCTAATACCTTTTTTATATCTATATTTTTCGTACTTTAGAAATCCAATCTTCTACTAGTGTAGAAGGGATATTTAAATTGTTACTTTTCCCTGTTCCCATAGCTATATCCGGTTTTGTTTTAGCATGATAATCAGAACCACCAGAGATATATTTGTGATATTTCTTAGCTAGTTGTTTAATTGTCTTTCGTTCCATAGGAGAAAAAAGCGGATACTCTGCTTCAATACCATCTAATTTGGTTGTTTTTAATATCTTTTCTATCGTGCCTTTTTTATCTTCATAAGTATATAAAAAGGGATGAGCTAAAAAGGCTAGGCCTCCTGCTTCATGAATTCTATCTATCGTTTCTTCTAAAGATATATAGTCAGTCGTCTCATCATAATAAAAGGCACTATCCTTATTACTAGCATGCATTCTATAAAAACTGGTAGGTGTAAAATTTCCGTATTTTTGAATTAATTCTTCATTCTCTTTATGGCTTAAGATTTCTGCTGCAATGACGTAAGATGCCCATTGTTTTTCAGGATTTTTTCGATCGATATATAAATTTTTTTCCTCATATTTAAATCCTAAATTTCGAGCGATATCGGTTAAAGCTTTTAAAGTTTTTGTCTGTAAGGTTTCTTGATCAATTTTATGAATTTTTAATTTTTGATAATCAATTCCATAGGCCAATACTTCAATAGGAACAGAATGATAAACTGTTTTTAGTTCTGCACCTGGAATGATAACACCTGAAAATTTTTTTCTTAAATCTGGGTGAGCATTCAATTCTATATAAGCAGCTATTTCATCGTGATCCGTAATAGATATGATTTCTAGTTTTTTCTTCTCTGCATTATCTAAAAGTTCAGATAAACTATCCGTTCCATCAGAATAACTCGTATGCATATGTAAATCTATCATTTAACTCCCTACTTTCCTTTTTCATTATACCATATTTGATAAGAAAAGCCCTGCTTGCTAGGACATTTTCTTATCTATTTTTAACATGAAATCTAACTTTTAAAATATCTATATCTTTCTTCATATGGAACATATCTTTTAATATATTGAATTTCTTCTTCACACTCTCTATTAGTTCCAGCATTTATAAAAGAACTAGGATAAATCCATCTAAAATGCTGCGTATTTTTATCAAACACCAATCTAGGAATTTGAACAATATCATAATCCATAAGTAGGAAATTAAAAAATTCTTCATAAATATTTCTTTTTGATGTCGTAATGGTTCTAGGATTCTGGGATTCTATTTTATCAAAGCCAACAAATTGAACCAAAAGATCTGGAGCAGCAGAATAAAACATCCCATCCCAGTAACATCTTTCGGCATAATCATCGATATCATTTATAAAATCTTCTGATACTGGAGGATGATATTCAGAATATTTTCCTAATTGTATTAATAATTCTTTTATCGCACTTTGCCAGTTAGTAGTTTGTTGTGAGAATTGATGGAAAAAGTCATAAATCTCTAATTTTGTTTCAAGTAAATGATTAATCAATATCATAGCCTCATCGCTATAGATACCCGTGGTTTCTAAAGAGCACTTCTTTTCCATAAACACATTGGCATTCAGATTTAACCAATTTCTAACATCATAGCCATTTAATTGGTGGGAACTTTTATACGGTTTTAGTTCCTGATGTTTAAAAGATATCATTCTTTCAAAAAATTCCTGAGGAGTGAGATTGAAATCTATAGATTCTACCGCATATCCATATTTAGTGGCATTTTTTAAGATATATTTTCCTAGATAATCTTGATTAACCTCTTCCCAAGTTGGTTCATAAAATTCATCTTTTAAGCCATATTTTTCGTTAATCTGTTTTCTAATATTTTCATCCCTTTTATAAATACTAAGGGACATAAAATCACTAAAAAAGATTTGGTGATTATAAATAGAAAAATGCAAAGTATAATTATCTTTTAAAAATCCATAAACCGTTTCAAATCTATCGTAGGTATTACTATTCATCACTTTTAATATTTTGGCAACATCATGGGAAAGACGGCATTCATAGTGATTATTTCCACCAAAAAAAATATTTCCAGTTAAGTTAATATATAACGGATAAGTATTTAAGAATAAGGGACTTAATCCCATTTCTTGTAGTTTGGGATTACCGGAATTTACTAAATGAAAGCAATAAGATCTATTTAAGTAAGATATAGAAATCGCCATACAACCACCCCCAACATCATGTTTACTAGCTTTAATAACTCAAATTTGTCTAACTATGGCAAACTCTAATTTCTAGCTTATTCAAATTTATTTGAGTCATAGCTATTTACTATTTTTTACTTTACTTCTCGATTCATATAAATCGATTGCTCTTTTTAATCCGTTTTCCTTTGCTAAATTTAAATAATAGTCTGCAAGTTCCTCATTAACATCGGTTCCATTACCATTGTAATAAAAATTAGCTCCTAAATCATATATAGCTGCAATATGTCCTTTATCAGCACATTCTTTTATTATTTCAAATGCCTTACGATAATCCCTTTTTATTTCTCCGAGGCCAAAATAATAATAAGCTCCAACTACAAATTTAGCATAAACTCTCTCTACTTCATCAATAGCAGGATTATGAATCAATTCCAGAATTTTAGGATAAGCATTCATTAAAAGTTCTTTGGCTTTACTTTTATCTATATCTAAAACATTACCTAATCCTAATTCATAAGAAATTCCTAAAGAATAAATGCAAAGAGGATAACCCTGATCAAACCCTTTTTGATAGTAATATAGTGCCTTATTGTAATCTTGTAATGCCCCATTTTCTTCTAAGTCATAGCTTCGACCTAACACATAATAAGAAAATCCTGTATCTTGATTTAATAGACTATTTAAATTAAATTTCATCACTTCCATAGTTTTTCTCCTTGACAAATTTAATGAAATTATAACATTTATCATTAGTTTTATCAAACAATTTATAATATAATCTATTTATAATGCTTACTATTATTACGTGTCAATATGATACAAGAATATAAATATTATTTAAATACATCATCCGGATATTCTGTATCTTTAAATTGACTAGGAGTAAAACATTTTACTTCTCCCTTATCATTAACTGAAAAAATATATAAATTCAATACTTGTGCTATTTCTTTTGGAATCCTTCTAAGGGCAACTTGTGCCGACTCCCAGTACAACCCTAATCCATATTTGTACGCCCTATTTATTTCTTTTCCACCATTCTTAGAATTATAATACCGTTTAACATTCATTCTAGTAACTATTTGTCCCAAAGCATTTAGCCATCCTTCTCTATTAATAGATCGCGCAGATTTGGCATAAGATTTACCCTTGCACTCTATAAAGAAGTATTCGCTATTTCTCTTACCACCAATTAATTTAATATCTACACCATGTTGATGTAGGTCAGCTTTAACGGTTTTCTCAGCATGCCAGTTTCCATCAATCTTATTTTCCATGTAATTTATTATTTTATTCGTAATAAAATCTTCATCAATCTTCTGCATTATAGTCATCTCTTTTCACTTGCAATTATACCATATAATCAACTTTCAGCGTAGGTGGTTCTCATGTAAAATCAAAGAGAATGGCATTGTAATTTTTTTATTTTCATTTTTCCCCATTAAAATATGAAAAAAATAATCACAATTAAGGGTGTCTTCAAGGGCGCTAAAATTATTAAGGTTAATATTTAAATGGAATTATAAAACCAGCATTTTAGAATATTTAAGATTTAAAAAAATCACAATTTTTTAATAAAATTGTGACCTAGCTGTGACCTGAAATAGATTATAGTTTTTTATTCAATTTTCTGCTTTTTAAAACATACTTTTCTCATTAAACTACAATAGTTCTAAATATTTATTTAACATTTCAATTTCTAATTCATTAACTAATTTAACAAAATCTGTATAATCTCCAGTTGTATGTGCTTTATCTAAAGCGTTATAGTATTCTAATCTTTTATCTTTTTTTACAATTACTGGAAGATACCCACTATTCATTAAAGATAAATTCATAACCAATCTTGATGTTCTACCATTACCATCAACAAATGGATGTATTTTAACTAATTCACCATGTAATAATGCTGCTCTAATAATTGGATGATATTTTTTCCAATCTTCATAGTTAATAATTAATTTTTCCATTAATTCTGGAACAATTAAATAATCTGGTGGAATGTGTGTAGCACCTTTTATCGTTACATTTTCATTTCTGTATTTTCCAGCATTGCCATCATCGATTTCTTTCAAAACTAATTGATGGATATTTTTTATATTCCATTCCGTTACAGGTTCTTTATCTTTAATAAGATCATCTAAAAACAATATTGCTTGTTCATGATTAATAACTTCTAAATGTTCTTTTAAAGATTTACCGCCAACTGTAATACCTTCTAAAACAATCTGAGTTTCTCTTAAAGTTAATGTATTTCCTTCTATACCATTACTATTATATGTCCACTCTAAATTAATAGATTCTTTTAAAGATTTTAATGTTTCCTTTGATATAGGTCTTTTAGAAGTTAGTTCTTTGTTTAATTCATCAACTTTATCAAAATAACTATCAGGTAATTCAAATTTAAATTCAGTATTATCTAATTTAACA
>CANROB010000009.1 GCA_947632115.1 uncultured Bacilli bacterium | reverse complement strand
AAATTATTATACTAATAAATCAATGATTTGCAACTTCATCAATTTACTAATCAGTATTATACGTGGTATAATAAATTCAGAAAAAATGATGATGGGAAGGATGATTAGATGAACTTTAATGCCGATTCTGGAAAATTTCAAACTTCTAAAGTTAAGACCTCAAAACCTACTTCTCCTGATTCCTCATTAAATGCTTTGCAAGGAAGTTCTAATGGGGAATATGAAGAATATGAGGAATCATTAGGATTAAAATTTAATTTTCAGGATGAAAATGTGAAAAAATTTTATAAGGATTCCTTAGAAGAAAGTTTAAGTCGGGGAGAAAAAATGCAAGAGGCAGTTTTAAATATCTGCCCAGAACTGCCTAGTTATTTATCGGATTTATTAAGAAAAAAGAATGTTTATATTTCAGCAAGAGCGATTGAGCGAAGAATTCCTAATTTATTTTTTGATTTAGATTCTACGTTAGATTGTTTGGAGGAAATTACGACACTTTCTAAAACGGAATCTAGGGATACTACAGAAATTTTAAATGCTTTTAATGATATATGTGATTTATTAGATATTGGTCTTTTAGCTAGAACTTCTACGGCTCTTTCTTTTGGAGCTGCTAGTTATTTGGAAGATGATTTCCCACAAGCGGCAGGCACACTCTCAGCAGGTGTTGTTGATTTCATGGATGTTGCTAAGGATACGCTTACGGATGTAAACGAAAAAAGAGAAGAACTGATGGATAATATTGGTGATGCTGTAGTAGAGACGAAAAATACAGTACTAAATTGGGGAGCAGACCGATTAGAGGATATTCGTGAATTATCATCAGATTTAGTAGATTGTATTACTATTTGGGATTAGAAAAGAGGAAGAAAAATGGTAGAAAAATATTTGCCAGTTGGAAGTATTGTATTATTAAAGGACGCTAACAAGAAATTGATGATTACGGGTTTTGGAATTGTAAAACCTGGAAGTGGAAAAGTATATGATTATAGTGGGTGTTCTTATCCAGAAGGAATTATTGATAGCAAAAGTATTTTTGTTTTTGATCATGATCAAATTGCGGATATCTACTATTTAGGATATGTCAATGATGAAGAGGCAAAATTTAAAAATTTCTTAAAGAGTAGAGCTGCTACACAAACACAGGTGGGATAATGGATTATCTTATTATTGGATTATTAATTTTTAATCTTGTTTTGCTTCTTTTTCTTTTGTTACGAAATAGACAAAATGATTCTGTCGTTGAAAAAGTTGGTAAGTTAGAAACGGATATTGTAAAAGAAATTGGTGATTTTAAAAATGATTTTAGTCGAAATATTCGGGATGACTTTGAAAAAACGAATGAAAAATTAGATGATAGATTGCAAAAAATTAGTGACAAAGTAAATGAACGATTAGATGAAAACTTTGAGAAAACAAATAAAACATTTGCCTCTGTTTTAGAAAGATTGTCAAAGATTGATGAAGCACAGAAAAAGATTGATAGTCTATCAACAGATATCGTTTCTTTACAAGGAATTCTTACGGATAAGAAAACAAGAGGAATTTTTGGAGAAGTAAATTTAGAGCATATTATGTCTAATGTATTTGGAGAACATAATACAAAAATTTATGAAATGCAACATTCTTTTGATAATGGAACGATAGCAGACTGTGTGTTATTCGCACCAGAACCTCTAGGTACTATTGCTATCGATTCTAAATTTCCTTTAGAAAATTATCAAGCAATGGTGAATAAAAAGAATAGTGCGGATGTTCGTGCTAATGCCGAAAAAATGTTTAAAATGGATATGAAAAAACATATTGATGCGATTAGTAGCAAATATATTATCCCTGGAACTACTAGTGATCAAGCGATTTTATTCTTACCAGCGGAAGCTATTTTTGCTGAAGTAAATGCATATCATACGGAGTTATTAGAATATGCTTATAAAAAAAGAGTTTGGATTACTTCTCCCACTACTTTGATTAGTACGTTAACGACGATTCAAATTATCATGAAAAATATAGAACGTGATAAATACGCAAAAGTCATTCATAAAGAGTTACAGTTGCTATCAGAAGAATTTTCTCGTTATCGAGAAAGATGGGATAAACTCTATCGAAGTATTGAAACCGTTAGTAAGGATGTGAAAGATATTCACACGACAACTGATAAAATTACGAAACGTTTTAATAGCATTAATCAAGTGGAAATGAGGCAAATTGATTATGAAGAAGATTCTAGAGATTCTTAACTTTGTGATGATAGCAGTTGCCATTTTTGGCGGACTTTATTTTGCAGTTACTAGAGATAAAGAGATTGGTTTAATTTTAAAAGATAGTTCTATCATTTTAACAATTACTTCTCCTTATTGGATAGAAAGAATTTTCCATAAAAAGTTATCTACTATGATTAAATTTATTGTGATTTTATTTATCTTTTGTGCTCACTTTTTAGGTACTACCTTAGAACTTTATAATCACATTACTTATTTTGATAAGGTTACGCATACAATCTCTGGAGTACTTACCGCTTTATTCGCGCTTCTTCTTTTAAAAGAATTAGGAATATGTGATAAAAAAAGAATTTTATTTTCTCTTCTATTTCTATTTTCTTTTACTATGTTAGTAGCATCTGGCTGGGAAATGTTTGAATATATTGCCAATATCTTTTTTGGTGGAGATGCCCAAAGGGTAGCTTTAACGGGAGTAAATGATACTATGCAAGATATCATTGTGGCATTTTTAGGTTCCGTGCTCGTTGCTATTTGTTATGTATTTGAAGAGACCCAAGATAAAACATTATTTGTAAAAGGATTTATGCAGGGAATTCAATAAAATAGGTAGTCAATGTCTACCTATTTTTTTAATAATGTGGTATGATGTATTTGGTGATGGTATGAAAAGAAAATACCTATATATCTTTTTTGCGCTTTTTTTGGTTTTAATTTTTAAAGACAATGTATATGCAAAAGATGTAAAACAAGTTTGTCAATATGTTTATCAAAATGACATACGTGCTGATGGTTCTACAACTGCAGCTGGTACAGCTTATCAAGAAGCAACGATAACTATTACTATTTATGACGATGACAGTCATGATGGTACTTCTAGTTCTTTGCTCGCAATAGTAGGTGGTAATGAGAAGATAAAGAACTGGGGAGAAAGTGCAAATGGGGTTCCTGATATTAAATCTGGAAATTGTCCTACTTATATTGGAGTTAGTATAGGTGGTATAAGTGGTATGGATAGAATTTGGTATGGTTTTACCTCAGAAACACTTTCGACATATGGCCCTTCTGTTGTTAACCGTGACTCTATGCCTATCTATAAATGGGATGGTGCAGATACTCCTAGTTATACTTGTGAGTATGAGGGTGCAGGATATACTATTAAGGTAAATACAGATACTCATTCGGTTGAGGTATTAGCAGTTGAATCGGCATATTCGGGTGTTTATTATTTTCTGAGTGAAGACTTTAGAGGACTTTGGTTTAGTGATGATAGAGGAACCGAAAAGTGTCTTAAAACCGTGGCCTGTAGAGCGAGCGAGAGTTCTTCCACTTATTATATTTTCCATGATAGCATGGCTGCAAAAACTGCTGGATATCCTTATTGCGAGAATAAAGAATGCTCTGGCGATGATTGTGATGAAACGGTAAATTCTTCTTGTCTTACTTACAACACTTATAAAAATGGAATAGATTCCCTTTATGAGCAAATTGAGAATGGTGATGGGGATGAAAAGGCTCTTTATACGGAGGTTCATGAAAAAGAAAAATATCTTTTAAGTTTGTGCCACAGCGTATTTAAGACTGCTACTTATTCTGATAGTTGTGTTCAAGCTTGTATCGGTTATGAAGAAGATTTAAGCACTATAAAAGAGAATCATGGAATTAATACTATCAATACTGATACCAATAGTTGTAATATCTCTAAAAGATTAGCGGCATGGTTAATTAGAACCATATCTTGGATAAGATATATCGCACCAGTAATTATCATTATTTTAACGATTCTAGATTTTATTAAAGCAATAGCTGCTGATAATGAGGATGAGATCAAGAAAGTAAGTGGAAAGTTTGCAAAAAGATTAATTGTTGCTCTTATTCTATTCTTACTTCCATTATTAATAGAATTCTTACTAGGAATTTTTAATCAAGATACGTATCAATATTGTCTAAAATAGATAGCAAGTAGCTATCTATTTTTTTCTCTAAAATATGGTATAATGAATATGGTGATGGTATGAAAAAATTACTTTTGTTTACCTTTTTTTTCTTAATGATGTTTATGATGAATGAGTCTGTTTTTGCCAAAACATGTGAATATGAGTATGTATATGTTTTGTATGCAGATGGTAGAACTGATGTAGCAACTGCATATAAAGGTGATACTATTCAATTTGATATTTCTGATTCTGGCGTGATTTCTGGTTACACGCTTGAGAACTGGAGTTCATCTAGTTGCCCAAGATATGTTGTCGAAATTTCTACAGGATGGTTACCCTGGGCCATAACTAGAAAGTATTATGGATATGCTAGTGGAATTTCTTGGACTGGTCCAGAAACAGAAACGATGCGTGGTTCTGGAGGTACGATGATAGTATACCAAAATAAGGAGGAAGAAGAGACCCCTGAGTTTACGTGTCAATATGGCGATTTTGATTTATTGATTAATCCAGATTCCCATTCTATTAGTGCTTCTTCAACAAAGGATGGTGGTACGATATATTATCTTTATACCATTGCTGGAGAGGTGAATGGGTCATGGCTTGATGAAGAAAATGGTGATCTTGGAAAGTGTTTAAGTGTAAAAGTCTGCACTGATGATACTGACCCTACTCCAGGTGGAACTTATATTTTTAAAACTATTTATATGGATGCTTTACAAGTACCAGCTGGACAATATAATGAAAATGCTTGTCAAACATTCGATTATATCGGAGATGAGGAGACAAGAACACCATCTGAGACTGATAATAATAAATGTAGAACGCTTGGAAATTATATTAGAGACATTAAGAAATTTTATAGTCAAGCTCAAAAGAATGGATTAAGAAATTCAGGAAGTATATTAAAACAAGCCGATGATGAAATCACAAAATTAAAAGCGTTATGTAACAGTGCCTACAGAACGTTTGATTATTCTGAGGAGTGCGTTCAAGAGTGTATCGATGTAGATAAAAAATTGGCAAATTTAAAGGATGAATATGGAATATCCGGACCAATTAGTTATACCAATAGTTGTAATATCTCCGAAAGATTAGCGGCATGGTTAATTCGAACCATCTCTTGGATAAGATATATCGCACCAGTAATTATCATTATATTAACGATTCTAGATTTTATTAAAGCAATAGCTGCTGATAATGAAGATGAGATAAAGAAAGTAAGTGGAAAGTTTATAAAAAGATTAATTGTTGCTCTTATTCTATTCTTACTCCCACTATTAATAGAATTCTTACTAGGAATTTTTAATCAAGATACGTATCAATATTGTTTAAAGTAGATAGCGAATAGCTATCTATTTTTGATGATTTTATAGTATAATAGAAATGGTGAATAGTATGGAAGAGAAAGTCTTAGAAATTTTAAATCAAGAAAGGCGTGCTTTAGGGGTTCATGAGATAGAAACTATCATGAAACTAGGGACAGCAGAAGATTTAAAAGAATTATTAAAAGCCCTTAATCAATTAGAAGTAGATACCAAAATCTACCGTACTAAACATGGAAATTATATGTTATTTGAAGATAGTAATTCTAGAGTTGGTATTTTATCCGTAACCTCTAGAGGAACTGGCTATGTCATGCAGGAAAATGGGGAAGAGATAAAAGTTTATGAAGAGCATTTAAACGGAGCGGTTCATAAAGACAAAGTAATCGTTAATATTATCGATAAAAATGCGGATCCGATGGAAGGAGAAGTCATTCGGATTGTCGAACGTGGTGTAAAGCAACTTGTGGGTACTGTTTTCTATAAACATGGTAAGATATTCGTAAAACCGGATGACAGTAAAATCACGAAAAATATCCGAATTGACGTCAATTATTATGCGAATTTAGTCGATGGACATAAAGTAGTTGTCAAGTTATTATCTCCTACTAAGGAATTAGATTACCGGGGAGAAATTATTAAGGTAATTGGTCATATTAATGATCCTGGTGTCGATATTTTATCGATTATGGCAAAATATGAAATCAATGATGTGTTCCCAGAAGAGGTTATGCAAGAGGTTTACCACATCCCCGATAAAGTATCAGAAGAAGAGATAAATAATCGGGTTCAAGAGTCTAAACAAGACCTGCGGGATAAAGTTATTTTTACGATTGATGGCAATGATACCAAGGATATTGATGATGCGATTTCTATTACCAAATTAGAAAATGGTAATTATGAACTAGGTGTTCATATTGCGGATGTCAGTTACTATGTGAAAGAAGATAGTGCACTTGATAAAGAGGCCTCAGCAAGAGGTACTAGTGTTTATTTAGCGGACCGGGTAACGCCTATGCTTCCTCATGAATTATCAAACGGTATTTGTTCCTTAAATCCAGGCGTTGACCGACTTGCTATTACTTGTATGATGGAAATAGATTCTAATGGCAATGTCGTTAATTATGATATTTTTGATAGTGTGATCCGTTCTCGTATCCAAATGACTTACGATAAAGTAAATCTCATCTTAGAAAAGAATATTGTTCCAGAAGGATATGAAGATTATGCTGAACCATTAAAATTAATGGCGGAATTAGCTTCTATTCTAAGAAAAAATAAAACGGAAAAAGGATATATTGATTTTGAATTAGAGGAACCAAAGATTGTTGTGAATGAAAAAGGAGAAGCAATTGATGTTGTTCTTCGTAATCGGGGAGTTGGAGAAAACCTGATTGAAGACTTTATGATTGTTGCCAATGAAACCGTAGCTAGTCATTTTTACTATATGGATTATCCATTAATTTATCGTGTTCATGGCGAGCCTAGTGAAGAGAAGATGACGAATTTTATGCATCTGGTAAGTGTCTTAGGATATCAAGTTCATGCGAACATGAATAAATTAACCCCTAAACTCATTCAAGAAATCTTAAATCAGTTAAAGGATAAAAAAGAGTATTATATTCTTTCTAGTCAAATGTTAAGAAGCATGCAAAAGGCAGTTTATGATACGAAAAATATCGGACACTTTGGTCTTGCTAGTAAGATTTATTGCCATTTTACTTCGCCTATTCGAAGATATCCGGATTTAACGGTGCATCGTTCTATTCGTAAATGTCTTCTTACGAAGGGAGTCACCTTAGAAGATATCGAGAAGTGGCAAGCGAAATTACCACTTTATGCAGAACATTCCTCTGAACGAGAAAGAGCCTCTGTAGACTGTGAAAGAGAAGTAGACGATATGAAGATGGCCGAATATATGCTTTCTCATATTGGAGAAGAATTTAAAGGAATTATCACAACCGTTATGAGTTTTGGATTCTTTGTTCAATTACCAAATATGATTGAAGGCCTTGTTCGGGTAGAGACTTTAAAAGATGATTATTATACCTATGATGAATCCACTTTCTCCTTTATTGGTAAGAAAAATAAAAGAGGATATCGTTTAGGGGATGAGGTTACCGTTATTGCCGTTTCCGCTAATAAAGAGGAACATACGATTGATTTTGAGGTAAAGGGGGAAGAACGTGGCAAGGAAAAAAACTAGAAAAGTTAGAAAGGGAAGAGTTTTCCTAGTTCTTCTTGTTCTTTCTCTTTTTTTCTTTGGCGTCTTTTCTTTCGTAAAGAATGGAAATACCAAAGATGAACCACCGAAAGTAAGTAATAGTAATCAAGAGGAACCAAAGGAAGAGATACCTGTTGAACTTCCTAAAGAAAGAAGAATGTCCTTAGTCATGGTAGGGGATGCCCTTATCCATGAAGTCGTGTATCAAGATGCCCTTAAAGGTGGCAAATATGATTTTACATCGATGTTATCTTCTGTTGGACCACTTATTCAAGATTATGATTTAAAATACTATAATCAAGAAACGATTATTGGAGGAGGGACTCCTACTACTTATCCTCGTTTTAATACTCCAGATGCTTTTGCTGATAATATGATTGCAACTGGCTTTAATCTTGTTAGTTTAGCAAATAACCATACGCTAGATAAAAATGAAAGTGGTATTTTATATTCGAATCAATATTGGAAGAAACAGGAAAATGTAGTAACTTCTGGTACCTATTCTTCTCTTGAAGAAAGAGATACAATTCCTATTTACGAGCAAAATGGAATAAAGTATGCCTTTTTATCTTATACGATGGCAACTAATGGACTAAAGGCACCTAAAGGAAAAGAATACTTAGTCAATGTCTATTCTAAGGAATTAGCGACTAAAGATGTTACGAAGGCGAAAGAAAATGGTGCCGAGGTCATTTTAGTGGCGATGCACTGGGGAAATGAATATACCCATAAACCAAATGCTACGCAAAAAGAGGTAGCGAGTGACCTCGCTAGTCTAGGCGTTAATCTTATTATTGGTGCCCATCCTCATGTCATTCAACCCATTTCCTATGTAGGAAACACTCTTGTTATTTATTCTTTAGGAAACTTTCTTTCTGGACATGAAGCGCCAACGTTAGATAAGACCATTGGTCTTTTAGTAGGACTAGATATTGTTTTGGATGAAGAAAATGTTGTTCATTTTGAAAATATCGATAAAAAACTATTGTATACTTATTCTAGTGCTAGTCGTAAGAATTTTAAGGTATATCCTTTTTCCGAATTAAATGATAAAATATTAAAGAATTATGCTTCTTTAGAAAAAGAGTATCTAGAAATTGTTGATCAAAAAGTATAAGGAGTTAAGAATGAAAAAGAGGAGTAAATCAAGAAGTACGATTGTATTATTATGCCTATTTTTATGCCTTTTAGGAGGTACTGTTTTTGTGTACTTATCGATTCCTCAAAATCAAACTCATGCGAAATATTCAGGTGCAACCTCAATAGAAGAACCTAAGAAGGAAGAAGATACTTCTAAAAGAATGTCTCTTGTGATGGTAGGGGATGCCCTTATTCATGGTGCCGTTTTTGCGGATGCACAAACGGGGAAGAACTCTTATAATTTTAAACCGATGTTTACTTCGATTGAAAAAAATATTAAGGGTTATGATTTAAAGTATTATAACCAGGAAAGTATTATCGGGGGAGGGACTCCGCAACACTACCCAAGACTAAATTCACCCGATGCGATTGGATCTGATCTTGCCTCTATCGGGTTTAATCTCGTTAGTTTGGCGAACAACCATAGTCTAGATCAAGGAGAATCTGGTATTCTTTATTCGACTGCTTTTTGGAAGAAACAAAAAAATGTTATTACGGCTGGCAGTTATTCTTCTTTTGAAGAGAGAAATGCCTTACCTGTTTATGAACAAAATGGAATTAAGTATGCCTTTTTATCGTATACGATGCGAACGAATGGTCTTACTGTACCAAAGGGAAAAGAATACTTAGTAAATGTTTATGAAAAAGAACAGGTCAAAAAAGATATTGAAGCCGTAAAAGAAAAAGGGGCCGAAGTGATTCTTGTGGCGATGCACTGGGGAAATGAATATACCCATGTTCCTACTAATGAACAAAAAGAGGTCGCTAGTTACTTATCTAGTTTAGGAGTAAATCTTATTATTGGAGCCCATCCTCACGTCATTCAACCAATCGGATATGTAGGAAATACTTTGGTTATTTACTCCTTAGGAAACTTTATTTCTGCGCAAAAAGTATTGGGCCTTGAAAAAATCATTGGCCTTTTAGTAGGCTTAGATATTGTAGTGGATGAGAATAAATCTGTTCATTTTGAAAATATGAAGGTAAAGCTTCACTATACTTACTATAATTCTAGTAATCGCAATTTTAAAGTCATTCCTTTTGATGAATTAACGGATTCTACTTTAAAAAATCATGAATCGATTGAAAAAGAATATATGGAGATTGTAAGCAGGGAGGTATAACATGGAAATTACCAATCGAAAAGCAAAATATGATTATAATATTGAAGAGACTTATGAGGCAGGAATTGTCTTAAAGGGAACGGAAATTAAATCCATTCGAAATGGCAAAGCCCAACTAAAGGATAGTTATGCGATTTTAAAAAAAGGAGAAGTATATCTTTTAAATATGCACATTAGTGTGTATGAGCATGGAAATATCTTTAACCATGAAGAAACCCGTACGAGAAAACTCCTTCTTCATAAAAAAGAAATTTTAAAAATCCGTGATAAAGTAGAACAAGAAGGATATACCTTAATTCCAATCAAAGTTTATTTCGTGAAAAACCATGCGAAAGTTTTACTAGGAGTAGCTCGTGGTAAGAAAAGTTATGATAAGCGAGAGACAATCAAAAAACGGGATATGGAAAGGGATATGAAACAACATTTAAAGCGCATGTAAACAGTGAAATCTTATGAAAAACAAAAGAAAACTATTGCAATCGCTTTTAAAATATTATATACTTAAGTTGTAAGACTAGCGAAAGGGAGTGTGCTTATGCAAATTACATCTGTAAATGTCAAGAAAATTGACAAAGAAGAATCTAGAATGAAAGGGATTGCTTCTGTATTGATCGACGACTGCTTTGCCGTACGCGATATCAGAATCATTGAAGGAAACGATGGACTATTTATCGCTATGCCAAGTCGCAAGAATGCAGAGGGCGAATATCACGATATAGCGCATCCAATTAATTCAGAAACAAGAAAAATGTTTGAAGATGCAATTTTTGAAGCTTACAATAAAGAAGAAGCTGAATAGAAAAAACTCGAAAAGAGTTTTTTTCATATCTAGAAAACTTGTACCATATAGTTTACTAGGAGGAAATATGGATAAAGAAATAACATCTTTTAATCATGCCATTACGATTACAGAGAGAAAAAATATGGTAGTAAGTGGAGTAAAAAAAATTGATAACTTTGATAATCAAGAATTTGAGTTAGAAACGACGATGGGATATCTTAGTATTAAAGGTACAGATTTAGAGATTATAAAATTAGATACTTATCAAGGAAATGTTTCTATTAAAGGAAAGTTTAATAGTCTAACTTATACAGAAAATACGAAGAAAGAAAAAGAGGATTCTTTATTTTCAAAGATTTTTAAATGATTCCTCTTTCTATTCAGTTTTCTTTAATTGGCTATTCTTTCTTTTTTGGTATTCTTTTCTTTCTTTTTTATTATGCTTTTCGAAGATTTCTCTACTGTGAAAATGTATATTTTCGAGTAATGAATACCTTAAGTTTTATTTTGGCTTTAACGCTTCTTTATTTTCTGGGATTAGAAAGAATTAGTGACGGTATTTTACATATTTATTCATTATTTTTAATTGGCGTAGGCTTTGTCGTTGGGAATCTCATTGCAAGAAGAATAAAAAAATGATAGAATGAATATGGTGATACTATGGCAAAAAGAAGAAAGGCAATGACTGCACAAGCAAAAAATCGATTGATTGTATTTGGTCCAATTTGTCTTCTTTTAATTGGTTATTTTGCCTTCACCGTTCTTTCTTATACTGCTACTTTATATCAATTAAAAAAAGAGAAAGCAGAATTAGAGCAAACCTATCAAGAACTGCAAAAACATGCTGATGAATTAAAAATTGAAATTAATAAATTGCATGATCCAGATTATATTGCCAAGTATGCGAGAGAAAATTACCTCTATTCTAAAGAGGGAGAACTCATTATCAAAATTAATGAATCACAAGAAGAAGTAGCAACTAAGGAAAAGAAGTTAGAGATTAATAAAGATGTCCTTCTAGTTTCGTTTGCTGTTTTATTCTTTATCTTCTTATATATTCTTTTACATGACAAAAAGAAAAAGAAATCGGCTTGATTTCTTTTTTTAGGCTTTTAATTCGTCTAGGATACTTTTCTTTTCTTTTTGTTCTTCATATAATTCTTTTTTAGAATATTTTTTAAAGAAAGCAACAATACAAGATGGAAAAGATCGAACTAATTTATTATAAGCAATTGTCATATCATTATAGTATTTACGAAGCGCTACAATTTCGGATTCTGACTCCATCAAATGAACTTGTGTTTTTAAATACCCTTCATTCTTTTTTAAATCTTCATATTTTTTAGCATACGCTTGAAATTCTTCAATGGCCGCATATAGTTGTTTATCTAGTTCAATATTAGAAACACTTTGTGAACGGAGTTTAATAATGGTGGGAAGAATCGTATCGGTTGATTCTGTATTTATTGTCTCTTTAATGAAATCAACTGATTTATTTAATAGATCAAATCTCTTCCGTAAAACAGAATCAATACTTACCTCTGCTTCATTAATCCGAATAATATATTCTTGAAAATGATTATAGGTAGTAAGAAAAAAAAGAGAAAAAATACTAATAACGACTAAGATCGATAGTAAAACAATTGCGGCTGTCATATTATCACCGTATCCATTATAGCAAATTTCCCTTTTCTTGACAACTTTTAAATAGATGGATAAAAGATATTACTTGTATTAATTTGTTCATCAAATTTGATGTAATTTACGTAAATTAAAAGTAGTAAATACCAATTTCCTGTTGCTGGATCACTTAAGATGATGTGATCTTTTCCAGACTGTTCTATGACTCCTTTAAAAACACGGTCTCTCCACTCTAAAGAATCGGCAAAAGACATGTATACCTCTACTTGTTTTCCTCTATTTAATCTTAGAATATTTTCTACATAGGATTGTTCATTCAAAGGAGGGGTATTAGTATAAGGGGAAATATCCCCATAGTTATTATTCATAAAATCATCCTTTCTTTTAAAATATATTTTCTAAAAAGAGGAAATATGATATAATGGCACTAGAAACAAAATTAGGTGATAGAATGAAAAAAATAAAAATGAGTTTGTTCTTGTTAGTGGCAAGTTTATTATGCTTACCAGTTGTAGAGGCCATTGAGACGGACAGTTCAACCCTTTCTTATGTATCTTGTGGAAGTGCAACAGGGATTCCTGTTCCTGTTCCTGAACTTACAAGCGTTGCGTATACGTTAATTGTGATTGCAACCCCAATTATTTTAATTGTTTTTAGTATTGTGGCACTCGTAAAAGCTATTGTTGCTGGTTCTCCTGATGAAATTACGAAAGCAAAAGGAAAATTGATTAAGAAGTTTCTAGCAACCGCTATTATCTTTTTTATAGCAGGAATTACGCAATTTGTGGTTTTACAAGCAGCTTCTGCTTCAGAAGAAGCTAGCATTTCCAATTGTTTAAGTTGCTTCTTGTACCATGAAAATTGTGAACCATCTGAAGGTCCGGATGCATATCAAAATGGTGATAATGATGATGTAGCTTATATCACTCCTATTAATTTGACAAAATAAGACTATGTGTGGTAAGATTAGGGCGTCTTCTTGGGAAGGCGCTTTTTTTCATTTTAAAGGAGGTTTCTATGACAAAGATATTAGTGATGCCACCTCATAAAGAGGATTTATCTAAAATCTTAAAAGATGCAGATTCGATTCTTTTAGGAATCACTGATTTTTCTGTTAATTTTACAGAAATCTCTCAGGATGAGCTGAAAGATGTTGTTAAGCAAGTAAAAAAAGAGAACAAAGAAATCTTTATTTCTCTTAATAAAAATATGCATAATGGGGATTTAAAACCGTTAGAGTCTCTTTTAAGAGAGTGTGAGACATACAAAGTAGATGGAATATTCTATTATGATGTAGCGGTTTTACAAATTCATCATAGACTATCGTTAGAGATCCCACTTATTTGGAGTGCAGAACATCTAACGACGAATTTTTATACGCTTTCTTATTGGGAGAAACATGGTATTGGTGGCGTTTTCTTATCGAATGAAATTACAAAGCAAGAAATATTAGAAATAAAAAAGGAAAGTCATGTTCCTTGTATCGTTCAAGTATTTGGATATTTACCAATGTATGTTTCTAAAAGACTTGCGATTTCTAATTATTTAAATCATTTTCAACTTCCTACTGCTTCTAAAGATTTCTTCCTTTGGAAAGAAGAAAAAAAATATCCCATTGTCGAAAGAAAAATTGGAACAGAGATTTATTCTTCTTTTATTCAAAATTCTTTAGGGGAATATTTAGAATATCAAAAGCATAATATGGAGTACGCTTTTTTAAGCGGGGCTTTCTTACCAATTGCTTCTTTCAAGAGAGTTTTAGAAATTTTTAAAACGGTAACAGAAGAAAATTTAGAAGAATCTAAAAAAGCGATAGAAAAGTTATTTTCTAACACAGATTTAGGATTTTTATATAAAGAAACGGTTTATCAGGTGAAGAAAAATGAGAAGTAAGCCAGAGTTATTAGCGCCAGCAGGAGATTTAGAAAGATTGAAAGTAGCGCTTCTTTATGGAGCAGATGCGGTTTATTTTGGAGGACCAGCATTTGGACTTCGCGCGAATGCCATTAATTTTACTCTAGAGGAGATGAAAGAAGCCGCTTCTTTTGCTCATCAGTTAGGAAAGAAAGTTTATGTTACCGTTAATATTGTATTGCACAATAAAGAAGCAAAAGAATTAATTACCTATTTAGAGCAAATTGAAGAAACTGGAATTGATGCCATTATTGTAAGTGACCCTTATGTCATTGAGATGGCAAAGAAATATACACATTTAGAGATTCACTTATCTACTCAGCAATCTACCCTAAATTATGAAGCTGCTTCTTTCTTTCAAAAAGAAGGGGTTAGTAGGATTGTCCTTGGAAGAGAGTGTACGAAGGAAGAAATAGAAGAGATTATTGATAAAGTTCCTGTTGAAATAGAAGTATTTATTCATGGAGCGATGTGTGCGGGGTATAGTGGTCGGTGTGTGTTATCGAATTTTTTAACAGACCGCGATGCGAACCGCGGAGGATGCAGTCAAATTTGCAGATGGGATTTTAAGTTATTAGATGAAGAAAATCATCCAATCGAGGGAGAAAGAGATTTTACCCTTTGTAGTAAGGATTTATCCCTTTTAAAATATATCCCTGAAATGATAGAAATGGGTATTCATTCCTTTAAAATTGAGGGAAGAATGCGTTCCATTTACTATATCGCAACCGTTGTTTCTATCTACCGGAAAGTGATTGATAATTATTTCTTAAAGAAAAATACTTATGATGATGCTTACGAGAAAGTGTTAAGAGAGGTTGCTAATCGCGACTCTGTACCACAGTTTTTTCACGGTTCTTATGGAGAAGATTGTAGCTATTATAACGGTAGAGAGGAAGTTTCTAATCAAGATTTTTTAGGATTGGTGCTCTCTTATGATGAAAAGAACAAAGAAGCTTTAGTAGAGCAACGTAATTATTTTAAAAAAGGGGACCATGTTGAAATTTTTGGCCCAAATCATGAGGTCATTCCTTATCAAGTATCCGATATTTTTGATGAAGAGGGAAACCTTATCGAAATTGTAAGACATCCGAAACAATTAGTGAGAATTCCTATCTCACAAAGGGTCGAAATGTACGATATGATAAGGATAGTAAAATAAGTTGACAAACGATTAAAAAAGTAGTATTATTTGGTAGACTTAATGTTAAAAAGGAAATTAGAGGTGGATTTTATGTCAAGTTCAAAAGAGATTTATCTAACAGAAGAGGGGTTAGAGGAAATAAAAAAGGAATTAGATGTTCTTAAACTCCAAAGAAGACCTGAGATTATCCAGGCTTTAAAAGACGCAAGAGCATTAGGCGACTTAAGTGAAAATGCAGAATATGATGCTGCTCGTAATGATCAAGCTCAAGTCGAAGCAAGAATTCAAGAATTAGAGCAAATGATTGAGAAAGCAGTTGTTATTAAAGATGTTAAGAAAGATGTTGTTTCTATTGGTACAAAAGTAACGATTGAGTATGTAGATGATCAAGAACAAGAAGAATACTCTATTGTTGGTAGTAAAGAAGCAGATCCTTTTGCTAATAAGATTTCAAACGAATCTCCTATTGCCAAAGCTATTATGGGATTTGGAGTAGGAGCAGTAGTATCTGTTGAAAGCCCAAATGGAAAGTACCAAGTCAAGATTGTACAAATTGCGTAAAGTGAAGATTTTTCTTCGCTTTTTTTCTTTTTCTTTTCCTAGAATTTGATTATAATTTAGGTAAAGGAGGCGCTATGGAAAAAAGTATTTCTGAAGTGTTAGACCAAAATAGACGAATTATTGAACAAAATAGAATATTACAGGAACAGTTAAATAATCTAAGTGAACATTTAAAATCGTTAGAACAAAAGATAGAGTTTTCTAATGCGGTATCTATTGTGAGTAACCGCTCTGTATCCATTCTTTCTAGTTCTGAAAACCTATTTGATGAGGAGGACCAAGAAGAAGCTAGTCAAACTGTAAAAAGTTGGAAAGAAAAAGAAGATAAAAATCTTATTCAATTGATTGATTTAAGTAGAGCTAAATACATCTAAAAAAAGACCCTAGTTTCCTAGAATCTTATCAATAATTCCGTAGTCTAAAGCTTCATAGGCATCCATGAAAAAATCTCGTTCGGTATCATTTTCGATGATACCTTTTTCTTTGCCTGTGTTTTTTGCTAGAATCTCATTTAATTTTCTTTTTACTTTTAGAATATGTTCGGCAGCAATTTTGATTTCGGTTGCCTGTCCCTCTGCTCCCCCTAACGGTTGATGAATCATGACCTCGCTATTGGGAAGGCAACACCTCTTTCCCCTCGTACCACTAGAAAGAAGAAAAGCTCCCATCGAAGCTGCCATTCCTAAACAAATAGTAGATACATCGCTTTGAATAAAATTTAAAGTATCATAAATAGCCATTCCCGCAGTAACACTTCCTCCTGGAGAATTGATATAAAGAGAAATATCTTGATGGTTGATAGAATCTAAATAAAGTAGTTCACTTACCACAATATTGGCAAGAGCATCATCAATTTCTCCTGTTAATAAGATAATACGATCTTCTAATAATCTAGAGTATAAATCATATACTCTTTCACTACCGTGTTTTTTTTCAATTACTGTAGGAATTAACAAGCATATCATCTCCTACTATTATCATAGGATGAAATAGGGAAAATATGCAAAAATTAATGACAAAGGTATATTTTTTTGATAAAATAGACTATAGAGAATAGAGGGATTGTATGAGTGAGAAGACAGTTACCGTCACTTATAATCAGTATAACCAGCTAGAAGAAAAAGAGTTTCCTGTTGGTACCACTTTAAAACAGATTAGTAAAAGTTTTAGACAGTATTACGATTATGACATCTTAGTAGCGAAAGCAGATAACGATATCTTAGAGTTATCTGAAACCATTACGAAGAAATGTAATATTGAATTTTATGATCGAAGTAGTACGTTAGGATATAGTGTTTATACTGCTAGTGCTATGTTCATGATGCTTGTGGCAGTAAAACATCTTTATGGTGAGGGCGTTGAGGTCATGATTGACCACTCGATTGATGCGGGTGTCTTTTGCCGGATTCCGGGAATGGAGATAACCGATGAAGTTGTCTCTTCTATAGAAAGTGAAATGCATAAGATTTATCTAGATGACTATCTTTTTAAAAAGTTAAATGTTGCGAGAACAGATGCTATTCAATACTTTAAAAAGAAGAATCGGATGGATAAGGTAAATGTTTTAAAATATATTTCTAACACCTTTGTCAATCTTTATCGATTAGATGATATGTATGATTATTTCTATACGAAATTAGCTTTTAGTACGAGACAGATTAATGAATTTAAATTGACTAAAATTGATACGAGAGGATTTGTTTTATCTTTTCCAACAACTGTTAACCCAGAGTGTACTCTAGATTATGTTCATCATGAAAAAGTATTTGAGGAATTCCAAAGATATAATGAGATATGTATGCGTCTAGGGGTTAATAATGCAGCGGATTTAAATCGCATTGTCTCTAGTGCAGAAATTGATGATTTAATTCGTTTATCAGAGAATAGTTATAATACCCAGCTTGTTAGAATAGCCGATATTATTGCTAGTAAAAAAGAAATGAAATTAATTTTATTAGCAGGTCCTTCTAGTAGTGGAAAGACAACGACTGCTAAAAAATTAGTGACATGTTTAAGAAGTAGAGGTATTCATATTATTCAACTTTCTACAGATGACTATTTTGTGAATAAAGTAGATACTCCGAGAAATGAAAAAGGGGAATATGATTTTGAGTCTTTATATACTGTTGATTTAACATTATTTAATAAGCATCTAACGCAGTTGTTAGAGGGAAAAAGAGTAGAAATTCCAACGTATAATTTTGTTACGGGAAAAAGAGAATATCATGGACATTATGAACAATTAGGACCTAATGATATGATTATTGTGGAAGGAATTCATGCTTTAAATGATACATTAACGATGTCGATTAATCGTAGGAATAAATATAAGATTTATATTAGTCCTCTTACCCAAATGAATATTGATAATCATAGTCATGTTCATACAAGTGATGTAAGAAAACTAAGGAGAATTGTTCGCGATAGTAAAACGCGTGGTTATAGTGCTTCTCAAACCCTACACATGTGGAAATCTGTGGAGATGGGAGAGAGAAAAAATATTTATCCTTTTCAGGATGAAGTAGATTCTGTTATCAACTCGTCTTTAATCTATGAAGTAGGACTTTTAAAGACGTATGTAGAGCCATTACTTTTCTGTGTAGACGAGAATGATAAAGAGTATCCGGAGGCATTGAGGTTAATTAATTTCTTAAGAAATTTCTTACCAATTCCAAGTGATGATGTGCCTGAGGACTCAGTTTTAAGAGAATTTATAGGGGGAAGTTGCTTTAAAAATTAGAAAGAGGGAAAAGAATGATAAAAGTAGCAATTAACGGATTCGGAAGAATAGGAAGACTTGTATTTAGAATTATGGAAGAGGACCCAACATTTGAGGTTGTCGCTATTAACGATTTAACAGATGCAGAACAATTAGCGTATTTATTAAAATATGATACGTCTCATCGTTGTTATCGTGTAGATGAGATTTCTCATGATGAAAATTCTATCATTGTTGGAGGAAGACATATTAGAGTTTATGCAGAAACAGATCCAGCCAATCTTCCTTGGGGAGAACTTGGTATTGATGAAGTATTTGAATGTACTGGTAAATTTACCGATTTAGAGAAAGCTTCTGCGCATATTCGGGCTGGTGCTAAAAGAGTAATTATTTCTGCTCCTGCTAAAGGAAATTTAAAGACAATTGTTTATAATGTTAATCATAATACCTTAGACGGAACAGAACAAGTAATTAGTGCCGCTAGTTGTACGACAAACTGTTTAGCGCCTGTTGTTAATGTTATTGAACAAAATATTGGTATTGAAAAAGGATATATGACAACTGTTCATGCTTATACAAATGATCAAGCTACTCTTGATATTGCTCATAAAAAAGGAATTAATGCTCGTCGTGGTAGAGCTTGTGCTGCCAATATTGTGCCATCTTCAACAGGAGCTGCTAGTGCATTAGGTCTTGTTATTCCATCTGTTCAAGGAAAGATGGATGGGGGAGCTCTTCGTGTTCCAACAACAACAGGTTCTGTTGTCGATTTAACGCTTGAACTTAAGAGAAATACTTCTCAAGAAGAATTAAATAACTTATTTAAAGCAAATACGAGTGAGACTTTAGGATTTACGATGGATCCAATTGTTTCTAGTGATGTTATTGGTTCTTATTATGGTGGTGTTGTCGATGGACAACTTACAAAAGTTCTTGATGTCGATGGTAAGCAATTAGTAAAAGTAGTTGCTTGGTATGATAACGAAATGGGATATAGTGCCCAAATGGTTAGAACTGCTAAATATTTTGGACAAATGTAAACTAAAAAAATACTTCTGAGTGAAGTATTTTTTTTGTGAGAAACTATGTTATAATAGCAGTAGAAAGGTAGATGCCATATGGGACCCGTGTTGATTTTTTTATCGATATTACCTGTTTTATTATTGGGACAGTATATTTATAATAAAGATTTTGAAAAAGAACCAACTGGATTACTAGTTAGCCTTTTTTTAATGGGAATTGGTTCTACCGCTATTACTTTAGCGGTCTCTTACTTGATGGATTCTTATTTACCGTTTTTTAGAACAGAAAATCTAGAGAATCTCAATATTTTTACGCTTATTCCTTATGTCTTTATTGGTGTTGCCTTAGTAGAAGAGTTTTCAAAATGGTTCTTTGTTTATGTGATTGGTTACCACAGTAAAGAATTTAATCACGCTTATGATGCCATTGTTTATTCGACTTTTGTCGCTTTGGGATTTGCTTGCCTTGAAAATATCATTTATGTTTTAACGGGTGGTGTTGCTACTGCGATTGTAAGAGCTATTACTGCAGTACCTGGTCATGCTTGTTTTGGTGTGATGATGGGATATCATTTGGGAATGGCCAAAACAGCAGAAAAGCATAAAAATAAGAAATTAGTAAGAAGCCACAAAATCAAAAGTTTACTTTATCCTATTCTTTGCCATGGTATCTATGACTATTTAATATATGGTGCGACACTATCCTCACCATTTGCTCTTTTATTTATCATTTTTGTTTGTTATTTATTTAATGAAGTACCAAAAAGAGTACGTCAGTTAGCAGGTATTCACTATGATATTCAGAAGAATGCTTATAACGCACCAGTAGTAGGAACACGTTATCAAACGACGTATCGTTATCTTTTTTGTCCTATCTGTGGAACAAAAGTAGTAGGGAAGTTTTGCCCAAAATGTGGACACAATCACTTTGAAAATAAGGAAAAGAATAATTAATACTTGACAAACATAGAATATTTATGTATAATCGTTCGTGTAATGAAAAAAAGGAAAGCGATGTATCCACATCCACCTGATTGCTAAAGCAATGGGTAAAGGCCAGTTGAAATAACATATGAGCTTGAAAAGTGGATACCCTGTATGCACTTTTTTCATGGTATAAGATACCATTTCATTTATGAAAATAGGAGGTGTTTGTTATAGCAAACAAGGAAAGAGATTTGTTCATTAATGAACAAATACGTGCAAAAGAAGTAATGGTCATTGGACCAAACGGTGAACAGTTAGGAATTAAAAGTCTAAAAGATGCGCTTACGCTTTCAACCTATGCAGGGTTTGATCTTGTTTTGATTAATCCAAGTGGAAATCCACCAGTATGTAAAATCATGGATTACAATAAGTTTAAATATGAAAATAAGAAAAAACAAAAAGAAAACTTGAAAAAACAAAGAGAAACCAATTTAGAAATGAAAGAATATCGGCTTTCCGTAGCAATCGATGTTCATGATTTCAATACGAGAGTGAATCAAGCGATAAAATATTTAGAAAAAGGTCATCGTATAAAAGCTTCTATCCGTTTTAAAGGTCGGGAAATGGCTCATACGGAATTAGGACGGGATGTTCTACTTCGTTTTGCGACGGCTCTTGAAAGTGCCGCTGAAATTGAGCAAAAACCACTTCTTGACGGACGTAATATGACAATGATACTTATGCCAAAAAAAGAAAAATAGGAGGAAAATTATGCCAAAATTAAAAACACATAAAGGAACAAAAAAGGTATTAAATGTTCGGGATAGCGGATCTATCAAGATTGGACATCCAGGAACAAGACATAATACAGGAAAGAAAAATGCAGCTTCTAATAGAAGCGGAAGACATGCTTCTGCATTATCAAAAGCAGATGCAAATAGATTCAAAAACGTTAAATTTAACTAGTTGAAGGAGGATTAAAAATGGCTAGAGTAAAAGGTGGAACTATCCACGCTGCAAGAAGAAAAAAAGTTTTAAAATTAGCTAAAGGTTATTTTGGAAGTAAACATAAATTATATAGAACATCTAAAGAACAAGTAATGCACTCTTTAAAATATGCTTATAGAGATAGAAGACAAACAAAGAGAAATATGAGAAAGTTATGGATTACTCGTATCAATGCTGCTTGTCGTATGAATGATATTAGTTATTCTAAATTTATCGATGGATTAAATAAAGCAGGAGTAACCATTAATAGAAAGATGCTTAGTGAAATTGCTATCCAAGATGCTGCAGCTTTTACCAAATTAGTAGAAGTTGCTCGTGATGCTTTAGCAGGAAAAACAGTAAAAGAAGTAAAAGTTGCTAAAGAAGAGATGAAAGAAGAAACGAAAAAAAGTGAATTAGATGTTTCAAAAATGACAGTTTCTGAATTAAAAGAATTAGCAAAAGAAAAAGGAATTGAAGGATATACTAACATGAAAAAAGCAGAATTAGTTGCTGCTTTAAGTTAAGAATGATTCATCATTCTTTTTTTTGTTTTCAAAAACTTTACAAAAGGTTGAATGCAAATATTTATTAATATAAAAAGTAATAAAATAGAAAAATTATTTTTATGAAAAAGACGGCTTTGTACCATTTTTTTATTTTTTAGCACTCGCACTTGACAAGTGCTAAAAACGGTGTATAATAATATTCGTATGGCTCATATTAGAAAGAGGGGGATATTATGAATATGCAAAATCCATATCAAGAAAGTCTAGAAAATGTTTTAGAGAAATATGGTAGGGATATTACCAAAGCCGTTCGTGATGGCAAGGTTGATCCAGTCATTGGTCGAGATGAAGAGGTTAGAAGCATTACGAGAATTCTTTCTCGTAAGACGAAAAATAATCCCGTTTTAATTGGGGAACCGGGTGTTGGAAAAACAGCTATTGTAGAAGGACTTGCCCAAAGAATTGTGAAAGGGGATGTTCCTGCTAGTTTAAAAGGAAAAACTATTTGGGAACTTGATCTAGGAGCCTTGATTGCGGGAGCGAAATTCCGGGGAGAATTTGAAGACCGTCTAAAAGCAGTCTTAAAAGAAATTGAAAAAACGGAAGGAGAGACCATTTTATTTATCGATGAAATTCATATGATTGTAGGGGCTGGTGCTGAAGGAGCTATGGATGCTGGCAATATGTTAAAACCAATGTTAGCGCGTGGCGAAATTCATGTAATTGGAGCAACTACCTTAAATGAATATCGAAAATATATTGAAAAAGATGGAGCTCTTGAAAGAAGATTTCAAAAGGTAAAAGTATCAGAGCCAACCGTTATGGATACGATTACCATTTTGCGAGGATTAAAATCCCGTTTTGAAGTTTTCCACAGCGTTAGTATTAAGGATAAAGCACTAATTGCAGCGGCTACGTTATCTGACCGCTATATTACTGATCGTTTCTTACCAGATAAAGCAATTGACTTAGTCGATGAAGCTTGTTCTACTATTAAAGTGCAAATGGATTCTGTGCCAACAGAATTAGATACTTTAACCCGTAAGATTATGCAATTAGAAATTGAACTTCAGGCTCTCAAGAAAGAAAAAGATGAACTTTCTAAAAAAAGAGTAGAAGAGATTCATGAAAAATTAAAAGGCATGAAAGAGGAAGAAAAAGCTCTTCGCGATAAATGGGAAGAAGAAAAATCTATTCTTTCAAAAATTAATGCCAAAAAAGAAGAAATTGAAAAAAGAACTTTTGAGTTAGAACAGGCTGAGAATGACTACAACCTAGAGGTAGCTGCTCGCTTAAGACATGGCGTTATTCCAACCCTTAATAAAGAATTAGAGGAATTAAGAAGTGAGACCGATTCCCAAATCTTAAGTGATGAGGTAACAGAAGAGGATATCGCTCAAGTTGTTTCCAAATGGACGAATGTCCCTGTTTCTAAATTGGTTGGTGGCGAAAGAGAAAAACTTTTAAATCTAGAAGAAAATATGAAACGAAGAGTAAAAGGACAAGATGATGCCCTAAAACTTGTAAGTGAAGCGATTATTCGAGCTCGTGCCGGCATTAAAGATCCAAATCGTCCTATTGGTTCATTTCTCTTTTTAGGGCCTACTGGTGTAGGAAAAACAGAAGTCGCGAGATCTCTTGCGGAAGAGTTATTTGACGATGAAAGACATATGGTACGTATTGATATGAGTGAATATATGGAAGCACATAGTGTTGCAAGACTAGTAGGAGCGCCTCCAGGATATGTTGGTTATGATGAGGGAGGTCAATTAACAGAAGCTGTCCGTAGAAACCCATATAGTATTGTTCTTTTTGATGAAATAGAAAAAGCTCATCATGATGTGTTTAATATTTTATTACAAATCCTAGATGATGGACGGATTACGGATTCGCAAGGAAGAACGGTCGATTTTAAGAATACCATTATCATTATGACTTCTAATCTAGGAAGTGATTATATATTAAATGGTGAGAAGAATAGTGAAGAATTGGTATTAGGAGAATTAAAGAAGACTTTCCGTCCTGAATTTATTAACCGTATTGATGAAGTCATTGTCTTTAAACCATTAACGAAAGAAGTTGTTTCTAAAATTATCGATAAGATTATTCATGAAATAGAAGCCAGATTAAAAGATAAAAAAATTACTTTCTTACTTACAGAAAAGGCTCGGGAATATATTATGGATGAGGCTTTCGATCCAGAATATGGTGCTCGTCCTATTAAGCGGTTTATTTCCCGTAATCTAGAAACGTTAATTGCTAATAATTTAATCATGGATAATATTAAGTTTCAATCAGAAATTATCA
Source organism: uncultured Bacilli bacterium (assembly GCA_947632115.1). GTDB lineage: Bacteria > Bacillota_I > Bacilli_A > RF39 > UBA660 > UBA5578. Next base: position 25,672 of record CANROB010000009.1, on the reverse strand, counting down.
TTGATGTTGATAAAAATGGATTTTTTTTAAGAGAAAATAAGTAATATTTTCTCTTTTTTGATATAATGGGATAGTAGGATAGTAGGGAAAAAGAGGTGTGTTGTGAAAAAAAATAAAAAATATTGGATTTTAGGAGTTGCACTTCTTTTTCTTTTCATATTTGTCATTATAGCAGGGACTACCAGATTGGCAACCGATTCTGGTTGGGATACGGATTATGATACGGGTAGTTCTAGTTCCTCAGGGGACGCCGATCTCATATTTCTTCTTTTCCGTCTTATTTTATTGGTAATAGAAGAGCCTGTAATTGGAATTCCTGCTTTTATTTTCGTAGGCCTATTTTTGATTTTTGCGCTTTCTTCTAGTAAGCCAAAGAAAGTAGATCATACAAAAAACATGCAGTGGATAGCTAATAATATAGTAGATACTGCTAATAGACCTATTTTATTAAACTGTTATCAAATTTTTTATGATACGCAAATGGCATGGATGAATTTTGATTATGAAAAACTTCGGCAATTATTGACGGATGAATTATATAATAGTTATAAAAATCAATTGGATGCTTTAAAGTTAAAGGGTCAAAAGAATATTATGGATAACTTTACTGTAAAAAGAATTGAGTTAAGATCCAAGAAAGTAGAAGAAAATGTAGAAACGACTGAAGTTTTCTTATCTGTTAGTTTTTATGATTATGTAGTAGATGCCAATGGAAAAGTAGTAAGAGGGAAAAAATCAACGATGGTCCATATGCAATACAAATTAACGTTTGTTGCCAATATAAAAGCAGAAGAAATATGTCCAAACTGTGGAGCGCCTCTTACCAAACCTAATTTGTGTGATTATTGTAAATCTCCAATTCAAGGACTTTCAACGAATAGGAGACTTGCCAAAAAAGAAGTTATGAATCAAATAACAGGAGGTATGTAAAATGTTAGAAGAATTACAAAAGTTAGAACCTTCTTTTACAGAAAGTATGTTTAAAACGAAAGTAGATAATATCTTTATTTCTCTTTTAAATGCTATTATGTTTCAGGATATAGAAAGAGTATCCTCTTCTTTAGGAGAAAATTTAAGAGAAGAAATTACTGCGAAGATAGAAACCTTAAAATCTTCTAATGAAATTCAAATGTATGATGAATTAAATGTTAAGCATACCGAAATCACTCGTGTACAAATTTTAGAAGATTGTTATCAAATTCAAGTAACCTTAACATCTCGTTATATGGATTATAGATTAGATAATCAAACTAAAAAATTAAAAAGTGGAGATAATTCTAGAAGAGTAGAAAAACAAAATTATTTGGTTTTTGAAGAAAAGAGAAATCATAAATCTTTGGGAGATTCTATTAAATGTCCATATTGTGGAGCTCCTATTGATTATAATAAAACGGGCATATGTGAATATTGTAAACAACAAATGCCAAAAGAAGACTATGATTGGGTTTTAGTTTCTTGGAGAGAAACTTTATGAGAAAACTAGTACCTTTTTATGTAGCCGCTATTTTTATGATGGTGTTATTATGTTCTTTTCAAAAAGAAATTTATTTTTCTTCCTTGGCAACAGACTCTGGATTTGATACGAGTTATGATAGCGGTGGAGACTATTCTGGGGGGTCAGATTCCTGGTCTTACTATGATTCATCAACTGGTTCTAGTGGAGATTTAACCTATGAGATACCTCCTTTAAGTTCTATTGTGATAACTTCTTTAGTGATCTTAGTTCTTTTTATCATTACAGCTGCTGTTCTTCTTATTAAAACTGGGTGGAAAAAGGGGAAAATAGATGTTCTTGTTGCTCTTATCTTTTATGTTGGAATCGATATCTTTATTCTTTTCACTCTTTATGTTGTTACCTTCTTTGCGATTGTCCTAGTTCTTTTTGCTCTTTATTCCGCTATTACTTCTCCTAAAAAGAAACGGACTTCTTCTAAAAAGACTAAAAGAAGATATCAAGCTCTTCCACTTGATGAGAAAGATCAAAAACTCATGGATGAATGTTATCAAGTCTTTTATGATATTCAAATGGCATGGATGAATTTTGATTATGATGCTTTAAAACAATTAGTAACGGATGAACTTTATCATACGTATTGTAATCAACTAGATACTTTAAAGATTAAAAATCAAAAAAATGTGATGAATCAGTTTGAACCTATCAATATTTTTCTCGTTAAAAAAGAAAAGAGAAATAGCTTAGTTACCTTTCATGTTCAACTAGAAGTAGGCTTTTATGATTACATTGTTGATGAAAATGGAAATGTGGTTAGGGGAAACAAAAACAAAAAAGTATATATGACCTATTTATTGACATTTGTTTATAATGAAAAGTCAATCGAATGTCCAGGATGTGGTGCTTCCTTAGATGGAAAACAAACTACTTGCCCTTATTGTGGATCACATATCCAAGCCGTTGGAAATAGTATTCGACTTTCTAAAAAGGAAGTTCTTGAACAAAGATGAGGTGAAAGATGTTGAAAAAGCAAATTCCATTATTTTTATCAGCGATTGTTTTACTTGTCTTAATGTATTCTTTTCATCAAGAATTTGTCATGAAGTCTTTAGCAACCGATTCTGGTTGGGATACGGATTATGATATTGGTTATGATTACGATTACGATTATGACTATGATTATGGTTACGACTATGATTATGATTATGATTTTGGGTCTTCTAGTCATTCTAGTGGAATTGCCAGGAATACTTCTTCTGGAGTTCCTACAGGAGTGGTTTTAGCTTGTTTAGCTTTTGTGTTTTTTATGGTAGTGGTTCTTTCTATAATTAGTGGTGCTAAAGAAGAACGCCATAAACATTTAACTTCTACAGTAACCACTTTCCTTGTCATTGCCACTTTACTTCTTAGTGTTCTTTTCCCATTTTTTGCTCCTATCATTGTTTTAGTGGCGCTTCTTTTCTTGTTATTTCTTACTTTTGGAACGAAAGACGAAAAAAAATTAAAGAATATAGAAAGCAATGATACGATTGTTATGATTCCTAGTTATGTGGCTAGCCCAGAAGATCAAAAGTATCTAGATTGTGGATATCAAATTTTTAAAGATGTCCAAGATGCATGGATGAATTTTGATGAAGAGGCAATGCGAAAATTAGTAACGGATGAATTGTTTCATTCTTATCACAATCAACTAGGCGTTTTAAAATTAAAAGGCCAACAAAACATTATGAAAGGCTTTGATAGAAAGCAATCAAGGATTGTCGGAAAAGAAACTAATGGAAATGTCATGACCATCAAAATGCAATTAGCGGTAGAATTTTATGATTATGTAATAAATGCCGATAAAAAAGTCATTCGAGGAACAGATCAAAGAAAAGTTCATATGAATTATTTGCTTACTTTTGTTTCTAATCCTACGGCTTTAGATGCTTGTCCAAACTGTGGCGCTAAATTAGAAGAAAATGTAACGATTTGTCCTTATTGCGGGGCAACTATTCAAGGATTAACTAGTTCGATGCGATTAGCTAAGAAAGAGGGAATTCAAGGAAAATTAGAAAATCTAAACCCTTTAGAAAAAATTGAAAATTTAGATTCAGATTTCGATGAAAAAGAATTTCTAAATCGTGTAGCGGAATTATTCCCACAATTATTAAAGTCTATTTCCGAACAAGATTTGAAAGAGATTTCTCCTTTTTTAGGAAACAATTTAAGACGACAACTTACGAAAAAAATAGATCGGATGCGAAAAGATTCTATTATTCAAAAGTATGAAGAGATTAAAGTATCCTCTACTAAAATTGAAAATGTTCAAGTTTTAAAAGAGAAATACCGAATTTCTGTTAAAGTAACTTCTACTTATCAAGCTTATCAAGTAGATGATAAAAACCATTTATTAGAAGGTAGCGATAAGAAACTAAGGAATCATGTAGAATATGTAACTCTTGAGAAATCAAGAGAACAAAAACATCTAGAAAAAGAACAAAAATGTCCACATTGTGGGGCTCCTATGGAAGAGGGTTTAACTGTATGTGAATATTGTCATTCTCCTTTAGAGGAAAAGAAACCTTCTTGGGTTATTGCGTCTTGGTCAGAAGATTAAAGAATATGTGATAGAAAAAAGAAAGAATTTATGATATAATTTTAGTTAGTAAGGTAGTGAGAAAATGGATGCGTTTGTCATATTATTTTTAGTAGTTGTCATTATTTGCTGGTCTTGTTATCGAAGAAAATTAGAAAAAGCAGCCTACGGAATTGCTGCCCTTGATTTAGCGCTTCGCATTTTTGATTTTATTTCTAAACATATAGGTGCGAATGAAGTGGCGACATTCTTAGCGAGATTTCCGAATAGTTTGCTTTGGGTAGCAGATAAATATATGGATGGCATTATTTATACGTTAGTAGCTTGGATGTTTGTCCTTTTAATGGCTTATTTCCTATTCTTAATTATTAGAGTATTTTTCAAAAAGTAAAATACTCTTTTTTTTGTTTTCAAAAACATTTGTTTGTGCTATAATGAGAGTGGTGATAATATGTACGAATATATCAAGGGAAAAGTTACAGAAATTGAAAGTACTTATATCGTAGTAGAGGCTTCCTCTATTGGATATCTTATCAATGTGGGAAATCCTTATTCTTTCTCTTTAAATAGTGAGACAACAGTTTATGTTTACGAGCAAGTAAGAGAAGATGAACTTACCCTTTATGGCTTTCATACCCTAGAAGAAAAAAAATTGTTTTTACGCCTTATTGAAGTAAAAGGATTAGGGTGTAAAATGGCTCTTCCTATGTTAGCGAGTGGTTCTATTGAAGGAATAGAGGATGCTATTGAAAGGGAAAATATTTTATATTTAAAGAAATTTCCTAAAATTGGCGATAAAGTAGCTAGACAAATCATTTTGGATTTAAAAGGAAAATTAAATACCACGGCTACTACTTCTACTCATGATTTTGAAGAACTAACAGAAGTATTAGAGGGCTTAGGATATAAAAGTGCCGATATTAAAAAGGTACTACCACATATTCATAAGGAAGAAGTTATTGAAGAACAAATTAAAGAAGCTTTAAAATTGCTATTGAAGTAAGGAGGTATTATGGAAAATCGCATTCTAACTGGTGAGAAATTAAAAGAAGATCAAGGCGAAATGAGTATTCGTCCCGAATCCTTAAGTGAGTATGTAGGACAAAAAGAAGTAAAAGAGAATTTAGAAATTTTTATCAAAGCGGCTAAGATGAGAGAAGAGCCTTTAGACCATGTTCTTTTGTATGGTCCTCCAGGTCTTGGAAAGACAACGCTTGCTTATATCATTGCTCATGAATTAGGTTCTAATATTAAAACAACAAGTGGCCCTGCTATAGAAAAAAGTGGGGATTTAGCGGCTATTCTTTCTACTTTAGAGCCAGGGGATGTCTTATTTATCGATGAGATTCATAGGATTCCTCGCTTTATTGAGGAGATTCTTTATTCTGCAATGGAGGATTTTACGCTTGATATTGTGGTTGGCAATGATACAAGTAGTAGAAATATTCAAATTGACCTACCTCCTTTTACATTAGTTGGAGCTACTACAAGAGCAGGGGATTTAACAGGACCACTTCGTGATCGCTTTGGCATTATTAATAAATTAAATTATTATACCGTTGAAGAATTAGAACAAATTGCTAGAAGAACTGCAAAAGTATTAGAAGTAACCATTGAACCAGATGCAGCCCATGAGCTAGCAAAAAGAAGTAGGGGAACTCCTCGAATTACGAATCGTCTTTTTAAGCGAGTTCGTGATTATGCCCTTGTCATGGGAAATGGTACCATGGATTTAGAAATTACGAAATTAGCGCTTGATAAGTTAAAAGTAGACGGTTTAGGATTAGATGAGACAGACTATCATCTTTTAAAATCGATTGTTGAAAAATTTAATGGGGGTCCTGTTGGAATTGAGGCTATCGCTTCTTCTATTGGGGAAGAGGAAACAACGATAGAAGATGTCTATGAACCTTACTTATTACAAACTGGATTATTAAAAAGAACACCTCGGGGAAGAATGGTTACTAAAAAAGCCTATGAACATTTAGGAATTCCTTATAAAGAGAAAGAAACGAAGTAATGACTATTACTTGGTTTTTTTTCTTTGATATGATATAATTTGAGATGTAGAAATTGAGGTTTTTAAGGATGTTTATTGGGAAGTATAATCGATCAGTTATCGTTACGTATTTAGGGGTGCTCTCTACCATGATAGGCTTCTATTTTATTTTAGGATTTGCGACTCCAAAAATTACGGGAGCGATTATCTGTCTTATGATATCTGGTATTTGTGATATGTTTGATGGAAAAGTAGCAAGAATGTGTAAAAACAGAAAAGAAGACGACATAGAATATGGTATTCAAATAGATTCTTTGACAGATATGATTTCGTTTATTGCTTTTCCTGTTGTTATTTTATATGGAATAAGTTCTTATTTTGATATGGCACTTAGTCCTGTTGTTACCGTTTTGGTACTAGCCTTTTTTACCATAGCAGGAATTAGTCGTTTAGCTTATTTTAATTTAACGGCAGAAAAAGAAAGTGGGCCAGTAAAATACTATTCGGGTCTACCTGTTACGGCAACTTCTATGATATTGCCATTAATCTATTTATTACGTTATGTTTTAGATGCTTCTCTTTTTGTTAGTATCTATCTTGGCATGTATGCTCTTATTGGCTTTTTATTTATCTATAATTTTAAAATTAGAAAGCCTAAGAAAAATTGGTGGTATATCACTTGTACTGTCTTAGCCGTTATCATGTCTTTTATACTCATTTGGTTAAAGGTGAAGTAAAAATGGTTTATAATAGGAAGATAAAAACTTACTATAAAGAGGAAGAAAGTAAAGTTCTTCTCTTTTTATACAACCATTTTTTAGGAAGAGTCCTTTTAAAAATTTTAACAAGAAAATGGTTTTCTTCCCTTGCTGGGTGGTATATGGATAGCAGGTTTTCAAAAGGGCGAATTAAGAGATTTATTAAGAAAAACCATATTCCTATGGAAGATTATATAGAAGAAGAGTATTCTTCCTTTAATGATTTTTTTATCCGTAAAATCAAAAAAGAAAAAAGACCACTTCCTTTCGATACGAATCTCTTTTTATCGCCCGCTGATGCAAGATGTATGGTTTATCCTATTTCCGAGGATAGTGTCTTTAAGATAAAAGAAAGTTATTATACTTTAGAGGAATTACTAAAGGATAAAGAACTTGCCAAAAACTATCAAGGGGGATACTGTTTTATTTACCGGCTTTCGGTAGATGATTATCATAGGTATTCTTATATCGATGATGGCGAGGTTTTAAAGGCAAAAAAAATAAAAGGTATCTTTCATACGGTACAGCCTATTTCTTTTAAGAAATATAAAGTCTTACAGGAAAATACCAGAGAATATCAAGTATTAAAGACCAAACATTTTGGAACTATTGTTCAAATGGAAGTAGGAGCCCTACTGGTTGGCCGCATTTGTAATGAAAAAGTAAAACATTTTGAAAGAGGGATGGAAAAGGGTCACTTTTGTTTTGGGGGCTCTACGGTTGTTTTATTAGTTCCTGCTAAAAAAGTAATTCCGGATGAGGATATTTTAAAGCATACGGAACAAGGGATAGAATCTCGTGTCTATTTATATGATGTGGTAGGGAGACGATAATATGATATTTCGAAAAGCCGTTTTAATTATTCATGGTTTTGCCGGTGGAGTATATGATGAGGAAGCTTTGCAGTATGATCTTAATCCTAAGTTAGGTTTAGATGTCTACGCTTTTACGCTTCCTGGTCATGAGCGAAATCTAACACATGATGTTACTTATGATGAGTGGATTTCTTCAACAGAAGAACATATAGAAATGTTGATTAAAAAGGGATATCGAACAATTTATGTAGTGGGACATAGTATGGGAGGAGTTCTTGCCACCTATGCTGCTTCTAAATATAAGCAAGTAAAAAAGATTGTTTTAGCAGCACCTGCTTTTCAATATCTAGATGAAGATAGTGAATTAAAGAATAAGTTAGATGCTGTTTTAAAGCATGGGGCTTCTATCATAAAAACTTATCAAGCAAAAGAGATTGTCTCTAGAATGCTTAAGGTTTCTTTACCAATGTTGATAGAGTTTACCAAATTAATTAAAGAATCTCAAGGTATGCCAGCAAAAGTATCGGTTCCTACTTTAATCTTTCAAGGAACAAAAGATGAGATTGTTCCTAAGACAAGTTCACAGTATGTTTATGAGAATTTAAAGGGTAAGAAGTGGTTAGTGTACTTAGAAGGAGGAACTCACGATGTCTTTCGTGATGAGCGAGTTCAAAAAATTGATTTAGAAATTGAAAAATTTTTTACTTCTCCTTTTTATCATGAAAAAACGATTAGAAAATGGTGATATATGAAAACAGATGATTTTGATTTTGAGCTACCAGAAAGGTTAATTGCGCAAACACCGATTGCAAAAAGAGATGAGTCTAAACTTCTTGTTTTACATCGTGAAACAGGAAAAATGGAACATACGCAATTTAAGCATATTGTGGATTATTTAAAAAAGGGAGATGTTTTGGTATTAAATGATACGAAAGTAATGCCTGCTCGTCTTTATGGTGTAAAAGAGGAAACGAATGCTGTCATTGAAATCTTAATGTTAAAAGAACAAGGCGATTGTTATGAATGCCTAGTAAAGCCTGCAAAACGGATTCATGTTGGCGATGTCGTTACTTTTTCTCCCAAACTAAAAGCTACTTGTGTTGCGGTTTTGGATGAGGGGATTCGTCATTTTAAGTTTACCTATCAAGGTATTTTCTATGAGATTTTAGAGGAATTAGGAGAGATGCCACTTCCTCCTTATATCCATGAAAAACTAAAGGATAAGGATCGTTATCAAACCGTTTATGCGAAAAATATAGGAAGTGCGGCTGCTCCTACAGCAGGACTTCATTTTACAAAAGAGTTGTTAAAAGAGTTAGAACAAAAAGGAATTGAAATTGTCTACATTACTCTTCATGTTGGGCTTGGAACATTTAGACCCGTGAATGTGGAGGATGTGACAAAACATAAAATGCATAGTGAGTTTTATCAAATGGATAAACTATCTGCAGATAAACTAAATAAAGCAAAAGAAGAGGGAAGAAGAGTTATTAGTGTTGGAACTACCTCTACAAGAACCCTAGAGACCATTATGAAAACTTATGGTACTTTTAAGGAATGTAGTGGTTGGACAGATATCTTTATTTATCCGGGATATCAATTTGAAGCGATTGATGGTCTTATTACCAATTTCCACTTACCTAAATCTACGCTTTTGATGTTAGTAAGTGCTTTAGCCGGAAAAGAGTTAATTTTACAAGCCTATCAAGAAGCTATAGAAAGGGAATATCGCTTTTTCTCTTTTGGCGATAGTATGTTTATTACGAAATAATGTTAGACTTATTAAATCAGTTACTGGCAGACTATGTATATGAAGATATTGCAGAAGTAGATTTTCAATTCCTAACGACTTTAAGTAAAATTATTAGAAAACAAAGAATCTTTTTACAACCACAAAAATATCACACGAGGATGGGACTACAAAAAAGTTATCAACTTTCCTATGATTTTCTTACGAAAATTTCACCTTCTTATGGGGAATATTTAGAAAATTGTAAAAATAGTGGCAATTTACTCGTCCATCGTTTAAAGAAAAGACGTCCTGAGCATCTATCCGCGATGACTGTCTCTGAGGCAGGAAAACAGATAGACATTTATCCAACTGGTACCGTTGAAGATACCTATACTTTCTCTCATGAGATTATGCATAGTTGGAACTGTGATGAGAAAGAACTTACTCCTACTTGGAGTTTGGTTACGGAATGTCTTTCTATTTTAGTAGAAAGTTTGCAAGAGGATGATTTTGCGAAACAAGGTATTTGTCCACCGGAATATCGTAAAAATAAAATAGATACTTACTATGCTCTTCGTCAAAAGGCCATTCGATTAGATTTTGAAATTCAGCTACTAGAAACTTTTCAAGCATATGGGTATTTAGATATCGATTCCCTTGCGCGTATTTTAAAAAAAATGGATGATGAAGAAAGGACCATTGCTTTTGAACATTTAGATTGGATAGAAAGAAAAGAAACATTAGAAATTTGGGATTTACAAAGATATGTAATTAGTGGTCTTTTGGCTTCCCATATGCATCAAAGAATTTTGAAGCGTCCCGCTTTTATCCAAGAATTCTTTACCTTAAATAACCATTTAAATGAAATGGATTTTGTAGATGTATTAGCCTACCTCGATTTAGAGGTATTAGATGAGGATACTTGTGAGCTATCCCAAGAATCTTACAAATTATTGGAAAAAAGTTATCAAGCAGAATTATATAGTTTATAGGAGGATATATGAGAAATGTTGGAACAGTAGTACGTGGAATTCGTACACCTATTATCAAGGAACAAGATGATTTAGCTAGTATTGTGGTAGATTCCTTAATGGAGGCATCAAAAACAGAGCCATTTACTTTTCGTGACCGTGATATTGTAGCTATTACGGAGGCAGTAGTTGGAATTGCTGAGGGAAATTATGTCACAGTAGATGAAATTGCTGAAGATGTTAGAAGAAAATTTAAAGATGGCGAGGTAGGACTTGTTTTCCCTATTTTAAGTAGAAATCGTTTTTCCATGATATTAAAAGGAATTGCTCGTGGCATGGATAAAATTACAATGCTTTTAAGTTTTCCTGCCGATGAAGTAGGAAATGGTATTTTAGATGAGGATAAACTAGAAAAAAGTCCTTATACTTTAGCAGATACTTTTACGGAGAGTGATTATCAAAGAGAATTTGGTGATTTCATTCATCCTTTTACAGGAATTAATATGGTTGACTTTTATCGGGATTTAATTCATCAGGAAAATTGTGAAGTAGAATTTGTTTTTTCTAATCAAGCTAAAACCATTTTAGATTATACGAACAATGTAATTAATTGTGATATTCATACAAGAGAAAAGACAAAAAGGGATTTAGCGGCATTGGGTGCCCATGTCGTTGGTCTTTTTGAAATTATGAATGAACCAATTGGAAATAGCGGATATAATCCTAAATATGGACTATTAGGTTCTAATAAGTCTACCGAAGAGAGATTAAAGTTATTCCCAAAAAGTGGCTATCAATTAGTACTTGCTATTCAAAATCGTTTAAGAGAATTAACAGGAAAAGAAATAGAAGTGATGGTCTATGGAGATGGTGCTTTTAAAGATCCTGTTGGAAAAATTTGGGAGTTAGCAGACCCAGTTGTTTCTCCTGCTTATACCAAAGGATTAGAAGGAACTCCTAACGAGATTAAACTAAAATATGTCTCTGATAATAAGTTTGCAGATCTTCGTGGGGAAGAATTAAAAGAAGCCATTAAAGAAGAAATCCGAGAGAAAAACTCTAATTTAAAGGGGAATATGTTATCCCAAGGAACCACCCCAAGAAGAATTACCGATTTGGTTGGATCTTTATGTGATCTTACTTCTGGTAGTGGGGATAAAGGAACTCCCGTTGTCTTTATTCAAGGATATTTTGATAATTTAGCGAATGATTAATATGAAGAGAGTTATTGTGATTTGTGGGCCAACTGCAGTTGGCAAAACCAAACTAAGTATTGAACTTGCCAAGGCTTATGATGGTGAGATTATTAATGCAGATAGTACCCAAGTATTTCGGAAGATGGATATTGGAACGGCGAAAGTAACTGAAGAAGAAAAAGAAGGCATTGTCCATCATCTTTTTGATATTCGCGATGTCGAAGAAGAATATACGGTATTTGATTATCAAAGGGATTGTCGCTATTGGATAAATGATATTCTATCACGTGGAAAAACGCCTATTTTAGTAGGTGGGACGGGCCTTTATATTAAGGCTGCTCTTTATGATTATCATTTTGAAGAAGAAGAGACGACTTATTCTTTTCAAGGAAAAACAAATGAACAACTCTATGAAGAATTAAAAATGGTAGATCCGCACTCAACGATTCACCCAAATAATCGAAAGAGAGTAGAAAGAGCTTTAACCTATTATTACAACCATGGAAAACCTCAAAGTGAAGAGAAAACAAATACCCTTCTTTATGACGCCATTTTTATAGGATTAACTACTTCTCGTGAGATTTTGTATGATAGAATCAACAAACGTGTGCATAAAATGTTTTCAGAGGGACTTTTAGAAGAAGCTAGAATTTTTTATGATCAAGGAATTCGTAATCGTACGGTGATGACACCGATTTGCTATAAAGAATTATTCCTTTACTTTGATGGTAAAATATCTAAAGAAGAGGCAATAGAACTCATTCAAAAAAATAGTAGACATTACGCTAAAAGGCAGTATACTTGGTTTTCTAATCAATTACCGGTAGAATGGGTTATAGTCGATTTTACTAATTTTCAAAATACAATTGAAGAAGTAAAAAAGAGGCTAGAAAAGGATTCTTAGGAATCTTTTTTTTCATAAAAAAATATCCACAAGAATGTGGATATTTAAGCTAAGATACCTGCTAAGGTTGCTAATAACAGAATAGAAACTTGAACCCCGTTATGAATGGTATGAAGCATAATACTAGTAAAGATATTTTTAGATTTTGTTAAGACATAGGCAAATATCCATCCTGGAATACCATAAGGGATGATAAATAACCAATCCGTCCATACTTTCGCATTGCCAATAACATGCATTCCTCCAAAAATAATCCCAGAGAGAATGATAAATAACCATTTCACTCCAAAACACATCTTTTGAAGAGAATAGCGGAATACTAACTCTTCTAACCAAGGCGCGATAATAACAGCTACGATAAATGTGTAGATAGGAAGACTATTTAAAAGATTTCTTACTCCTTGCTCATTGCCAGCAATCTCGCTAGTGAAAAAGACTAGAATAATTAAATTACTGATATACATGAGTCCTAAAGTTAAAAACCAATATTTGATATATTTTTTTAAGTAATCATTGGCATGGTTTTTAAATTCTATTATTTGAGCCTTTATTTCCTTATAAAAAAGGAGAATGATTAGAAGAACTAAAAGAATTTGATAAATAATATCATAGGTAGCAGTTAACCAAATAGGCCAGTTATTATAATCAATATGAAGACATTCTAAAGGAACTGTTTGTATACTAGAGCCAACAAAGTAAATAACAAATCCTAAAAGTCCTAGGATAAAATTTTTCATATGATTTTTCATGTTTCACCTCGATATTAACATTATATCAAAAAATACAAAAAAAATAATAAAAAAGTAGGCACGGAAAGAAAAATATGTTATAATATTAGCAGTTCTGCGATGAGAGAGTGGGTTATCCCCACTCTTTCACATTGTTAGGGAGGATTTATGGACATTGTAAGAGCAGTAAAAGAACTGGTTACAAAACCAATAGAAGAAGCCGGCTATTTGGTAGAGGATGTTCTTTATGAAAAGGAAGGAAGTACTAACTTCTTAAGAATTATTATCGATAAACCAGGCGTGATAGAAGTAGAGGATTGTGTTGTCGTTAGTAAAATCGTTGATCCTTTATTGGATAAGGAAAACTTGATAGATGAAAGTTATATTTTAGACGTATGTTCTAAAGAGAAGGGATGTGAATAGAATGGATAATAAGGAATTTAAGAAAGCATTAGATGCTTTGGTAACAGAAAAAGGTATTTCAGAAGATTATATCTTAGAAGCAATGGAACTTGCGCTTACAAGTGCCTATAAAAAGAACTATCATTCTCTTTCTAATGTAAGGGTAGAAATTGATAGAGAAAAAGGAGATATTCGTGTATATTCTTTCCGTACAGTGGTATTAGATAAGGAACATAGAGTATCTTTAGATGAAAATGATTATGATGATGATTCTTTAGAGGGCATTCATTCTTTTGCAGAATTAGAAGCGGCTTTAGCAGAGGAAGAAGAAAACGGCGAAAATGAAGAAGATGAAGAAGATGAAGAACATCAACCTTTTGTTTATGATGAAAGACTTCATATTACGTTAGAGGATGCTAGAAAATTAGTACCAGGTATTCAGGTCGGAGAAACCATTGAAGAAGAAGTTACTCCTCATGATTTTGGACGAGTAGCTGCTGCTACTGCAAAACAAGTTATCGTTCAAAAAATAAGAGAAGCAGAAAGAACGAATATTGCCAATGAATTTGGTGATAAAACTGATGAAATGATTTCTGGAATTGTGGAGATGGAAGATGAAAAGAACTATTTCATCAACCTCGGAAAAACTCAAGGATTACTTCCAAAATCAGAAATTATTCCAGGGGAAACTATTAAAATGGGATCTCATATCAAGACCTATATTAATAAAGTAGATATTAATTCTAAAGGAGCATTGATTCTTTTAACGAGAAAACATTATGGTTTTGTTAAGAGATTATTTGAACTAGAAATCCCAGAAATTAATGAAGGAATCGTTTTAATATATAGTGTTGCTCGTGACGCTGGAAATAGAACCAAGATTGCTGTTTATTCTGAGAATCCGAATGTGGATCCAGTAGGAGCCTGTATTGGCGAGAAAGGATCTCGTATCAATGCCATTATTAAGGAATTAAACGGTGAGAAAATTGATGTCATCCCTTACAGCAAAGATGCTGCTACCTTTATTGCAAATGCCCTAAGTCCAGCTAAGGATGTTCGAGTATTTATTACAGATGAAAAGAATAAAGAAGTACTTGTTGTTGTAAATGATGATAATCTTTCTTTAGCAATCGGTAAGAAAGGTACAAATGTTAGACTTGCTTCTAAATTGACACATTATAAGTTAGATGTAAAAACATTTGATCAAGTAAAAGAAGCAGGAATTAATATTTTGGAATAATATGAAAAAAGAACCAGAAAGAACTTGTGTTGTAACGAAAGAAAAGTTGCCAAAGAAAGAACTTATTCGTGTTGTTCGTACTCCCTTAAAGACGGTAATTATCGATGAGACAGGGAAAGCGAATGGAAGAGGGGCTTACTTAAAAAGATCCAAAGAGGTTATTGAGCAAGCTAAAAAAACAAAAATATTAGAAAGACATTTAGAGGTTGCGATTCCAGATGAGGTGTTTGATGAACTATTAAAAATGTGTTAGAAAAAGAAAGAAGGTGCGTAGTATGATGAGCGTATTTGAATATGCTTTAGACGTTGAAAAAAGTGTGGAGGAAATCTTAAAGAAATGTAAAGAATTAGGAATTGATGCCACAACGGATGAGGATATGCTAGATGAAGATGCGATTACGGAATTAGATAATGCCATAGCGCAAGAACCATCAGAAGAAGACTACGATGAAATAGATGAAATGGAAGATGAATTGATTGAAAAAGAGAAGAATAAAATAGAAAATATTACTTCTAATAATAAAAATCGAAAAATAAATCCAATCAATGGAAAATCTTCTAAAAAAGAATTAGCACGTAAGAAGAAAGAAATGTATAAAAATAAGGAGAAATTAATTAGTAATGCACCACAAACCGATAAGAATATCCTTCTTTATAAAGAGAATATGACGATTGGTATGTTAGCAAAAGAGTTAGGCGTTACAGCTGCAGAACTAATTAAGAAACTCTTTACATTAGGTATACTTGCTACTGTCAACAATGTGATTGATTTTGACAATGCTTCCTTACTTGCTATGGACTATCATAAAGAATTAAAAAGGGAAGAGGAACAACAAGA
This sequence comes from uncultured Bacilli bacterium, assembly GCA_947632115.1. Classification (GTDB taxonomy): domain Bacteria; phylum Bacillota_I; class Bacilli_A; order RF39; family UBA660; genus UBA5578. The sequence continues at coordinate 10,058 of CANROB010000009.1, read as the reverse complement.
TCAAATCAAATTTGAAGATTTTGAAATTCGTGACAACGAAGAAGATTTAGTAAAACGGCCACCAGTTGTAACGATTATGGGGCATGTAGATCATGGAAAAACAACGTTATTAGATACCATTCGTAAGACCAATGTTGCCTTAGGAGAGGCAGGAGGAATTACTCAGGCCATCAGTGCTTATCAAGTCAAGTATAAAGACAATTTAATTACTTTTATTGACACTCCTGGACATGCTGCCTTTACAGAAATGCGTGCAAGAGGAGCTAGCATTACCGATATTGTTATTATTATTGTAGCAGCTGATGATGGTGTTATGCCTCAAACCCAAGAAGCAATTGACCATGCTAAAGCAGCTGGAGTACCTATTATCGTTGCTATTAATAAAATAGATAAGCCAGGAGCAAATCCTGACCGGGTTATGACAGAACTTGCCGAATATGGTCTTACTCCTGATACCTGGGGTGGAGATACTATATTTACGAAAATCTCTGCTAAAACAGGGGAAGGAATTGATAACTTACTTGAAAATATTATCTTAGTTTCTGAGATGGAAGAATATAAAGCAAATCCAAGTCGTTATGCGATTGGTACCGTAGTAGAAGCGAAACTAGATAAACATTTAGGACCAGTTGTAACGGTTCTTATTCAAAATGGAACCCTTCGGTTAGGAGATCCTATTGTTGTAGGAAGTACCTTCGGAAAAATTAGAACGTTAAAAAATGATAAAGGTGAAGAAATTACTTCTGCTTCTCCTTCTCAACCAGTAGAAATTACAGGACTGAATGAAACGCCAAAAGCAGGAGACAAATTCATGGCTTTTGAAACAGAGAAGCAAGCAAGAAGTATTGGTGAAGCTAGAAAATCAGAAGAAAAAGAAACTCAAAATAAATCGACGAGTGTAACGTTAGAAGACATTTTTGCAAAAATCCAAGATGGGGTTAAAGAAATTAATGTCATTATTAAAGCGGATGTAAATGGTAGTGCGGAAGCTGTTAAAAATTCATTAGAAAAAATTGAAGTAGATGGTGTCCGTGTTAAAGTAATTCGTAGTAGTGTAGGAGCAATTACAGAAAGTGATATTGTTCTTGCAAGTGCTTCTAACGCGATTATTGTTGGCTTTAATATTAGACCAAATAATACGATTCGTGATTATGCAAAAGAAAAAGGCGTTGAAATTAGACTTTATGATATTATCTATAAGGCAGTAGAAGAAATGACATCTGCGATGAAAGGAATGCTAGATCCTACCTATGAAGAACAAATTGTAGGAACGGTAGAAGTAAGACAACTTTTCAAATTTTCTAAAGTTGGAATTATCGCTGGTTCTTATGTTCTAGATGGGGTAGTCAAGATTGGAGCAAAAGTAAGAGTCATTCGTGATAGCAAAGTCATTTATGATGGTGAGATTCAATCTCTACAAAGAGAAAAAGATAGTGTCAAAGAAGTGAAGAAGGGACTAGAATGTGGTCTTACTATTAGTAATTTCAATGATATTAAAGTGGGCGATATACTAGAAGTTTACGCCATGGTTGAAAAAGCAAGAGAGTAATCTCTTCTTTTTTTAATCTTTCTATGATATACTATTTCCAGGGTGATGATATGAACAGTATAAAATTAGAACGTATTAATAGTGCTATGGTAAAAGAAATTAGCCAGATTTTAGCAAACGAAATTAAAAATCAAAATATTCAATTTGTAACGGTAACAGCCGTAAAGACAACGAATGATTTGAGTTTTGCGAAAGTATATGTAACGACCCTAAACGAAGATAAGAAAAAAGAAACAATGGAAGCTTTAAGAGGGGCGAAAGGATTTATTCGTAAGGCGTTAGGGGAAAGAATAGAGATTCGTCATATTCCTGAATTAGAATTTGTCTATGATGAATCAATTGAGTATGGAAGAAAAATAGAAGAAAAAATAAAAGAAATCCATGGAGAATAGGATTTCTTTTATTTGGTAAAAGCTCTTGTCTACTAGATTTTTCTAGTGTTTTTTTGTATAATAACTACCCGTGATTATTATGAAAAAAAGAGAATTACAGGAAATCAAAAGAGAAAATAGGAAATCTTTCTTTTGGATTCAAAAAAAGGGCTTTTCTATTTACTTGAGTGAAAATAATAAATCAGAAGAAATTTCTACTACAATTAAGACTATTTTAAAAGAATATTTAGAAGTAACTACCGAAGAAGAAAGAATGATTCAGTTTCTAGATACCCATTATGAAGAAATGGATGAAGAAGAAGTATCTATTTTTTTAAAAGATCTCTCATGCCTTAAAAAGGAAACTCTAACCTATTATGATTCTCTTTTAGATCAGATTAAAGAAGGTACTGCTAAACCAAATACACGAGATTTTAAACTTTTAACAGAACGGGATGATTTTAAAATTCGTCTTAAAGGATTATTATTAACGATGGAAGATATTGTATCCTATCTAGGTTATCCCGAGGATTTTTGGAACTATATTGCTTCTCGTATTTCTATACGTGATAGCCATATTGAAGAGCATAAATTCTTTTATTTAGTCAATGTAAAATGTGATAGCCAAAATCATATTATAGATATGCATGTGGGAGTTCCCGCTATTATTAATTTAGAAACAGCCCTAGTGAACATTCATGAGTTTAAACATGCCTATGATTTATATAGAAGAATAGGAGAAGTATTTGAAGAAGAAGAGCAATATGAAGAAGATGCTAGGGAAGAAGAAAAAGTTTTTGTTAAAGAATATATTCATCCTTTAGTTAATCTAGACTACTAGAAATAAATGTATATAAAAAGGAGATTCCCTTTACTGGGTAATCTCCTTTTATTTTGCCTCCGCATAAATGGTTTCATTAAATTGATGTACTACGGAATCTAATTCCATTAATCTTTTCTTGGTAACGAGAAAATAATCGTCAATTAAAATATCTTCTCCCGTATCTGTAACAGGGTCATCCCAGGTGACATCTAAATGTTTCCAGGAGTTATCTAAATAAATTAAATTCCAAACATGATTACTAGTAGATACTTTAATATTAGGAATATTTAATTGATGGAGATAGATAGAAACCATATCACTATATCCGCCACATAAAGCCATGTTCGTTTCCACTAATCCATAAGCAGTGTGAGTAGTACTATCTTTAAAATCAGGGTGATTCATATTACTTGCTCGGTCAATATCATATTTTGTATGATTGATAATATAATCATGGAAAGCTTTCAATTTTTGTTCATCTGACATATTTTCTTTTTCTATTTCTTTACGAATTTCTGCTATTTTTGCATTTACTAAATCAATTTTATCATTGGAATATTGTTTTTCAACAAGGACTTCTACTTTTCCAAAGTTATTAGGAGTAATAGAAATTGCACTATAACTATTGTAAGGATGAACAAAGTTATTAACATCTGCAAGTGGGCTTTCATCAAGTAAAGTATTGGCATTATTGGCATTTGGTGTTAGCGAATCAACATCGGCTAAACAATTCTTATATTCATCATCACAAAAGAAATAGAAAGAGGTCTCGCCACTATCTAAAATGGTATAGAAGATATTTAATAGATGTTGATAGTCTTTGGCGATAAAGTCATCCGTAATCTGAACAAATTGATAATCTTTCCTTTGAGAATAACTATTGGTTTTTAATGTTTCTACGGCATAGTTACGATAAATAACTGTTTTGACAATGAAGTGAGAAACTTCATTGTGATAAATAATAATCGCAAATAATAATAAGAAAAGTAATGCTGTTCCAATCCATTTTTTTAGTTTCATATTTTCACCATTTCTATTTTATCATAAAAAGAAATAAAAAAGGAGTTTATTACTCCATTTCGTTTACTTTTTTTGTTAAGCGTGATTTATTTCTAGCGCTTTTATTTTTACTACTAACTCCACTTTTCGTAGCTTTATCAATAGCTTTTACTGCGACTTTTAAATTCTCTTTGGCTTTTTCTTTATCTTTGCTAGCAACAGCTCTTTCTACATTTTTCATAGCGGTTTTCATACTAGCATCATAATTATTATTTGTTACTTCTTTTTTAGCATTTACTAAAATTCTTTTTTCGGCATTCTTCATGTTTGGCATATTATTCACCTCCCTGGCTCACATACACACCTATTTTAGCAAACTTCCCTAAAAAAAGCAAATAAAATACCATATTTTGTTAAAAATATTAGTGGTGATGATATGCATGAAATCGATTTAAGTAAGTATTCTTTACGCACCGATTTAGCAATCGATTCGGTTTCCGGAAAAACATCGATTAAAGGTGTACGTATCAACGAAAAACAAATAGAGGATATTACGGTTACTTCCGTTATTGTAGGAAGAAAAGGAAGCTCTACGATTGGTAAAAAACCAGGAAAATATATTACCATTGAATTTGAAGACATTACGGATGAAGAAAATCGTAAAAAAGTTTTACAGGTTTGTATAAAAGAATTGAAGAAAATGATTCGTCCTAAATCAAAGCAAGATCACGTTTTAGTAATTGGACTAGGTAATGAGAACTCGACACCAGACGCTTTAGGCCCTAAAACCGTAGAAGATATTATTGTTACCAATCATTTATATGAACTAGGAATAGCAGATCCTACTTATCAAAGAATTTCTGTTTTTACTCCTAGTGTGATGGGAAAAACAGGAATGGAAACAAGTGATTTACTTGCAAAAGTGATTGAGTTATTACACCCTACGATGATTGTTGCTATTGACTCTTTAGCAAGCACTTCTATTAATCGACTTCAAAAAACAATTCAAATGACGGATACTGGAATTCATCCAGGAAGTGGAGTAGGAAATAGTAGAAAAGAAATTAGTAAAGAATTACTAGGAATTCCTGTGATTGCTATTGGTGTACCTACTGTTGTAGATGCTGTTACAATTGTAAGTGATACGATTTCTTTTCTTGCAAAACACTATGTCTATATGAAAAAGCATATGGATAGTCCAAAATATAAATTGATGATGAATGTAAATTACTTAAAAGAAGACAATACGATTTCTAAAGAAGAAAAAGAAAAATTATTAGGCTTACTAGGAACCTTAAATGAAGAAGAAACAAAGAAACTTATCTACGAAGTATTAAGTCCTATTGGATATAACTTTATGGTGACTACGAAAGAAATTGATTTTGTAATAGAAGAATTAAGTAAATTACTTTCCCTTTCTCTTAATAAAGTTTTTCATAATCGTTAACGTCAAATAGAAAAAAATGTCGATTGAATCATTGCGAACTTACCAAAATTATGATACGATTATATCGTATAAGAAGGTAAAGGTGGTGAGTGAATGAAGACAAATACAAAAGGATTTACATTAATCGAGTTATTAGCCGTAATCGTAATCTTAGCGATTATCGCATTAATTGCATCTCCAATCATTTTAGGAATTATCCAAAATGCAAGAGAGTCATCTATGGCTAGATCAGTAGAAAACTTTGCAAGTGCAGTAAATACTGCAATTACCAGTGTTATGTATGACACTAACTATGGCGGAGGAGATGTAACTGTAGATACAAGTAATGGTACTGCAAAAGCTGCTGGAGCTGATGGAAATGAAGTTACAAAAGAACCATCATACAGTGGAAGTAAAGTAACCTGTACGTCTATTGAGTATGATGTAAAAACAGGATATTTAAAAATGACAGGATGTTCAGTAGGAGGAACAAAATCAGTAACTTTCAAATATGATAATACTCCAACAACAGGAACAAATGGGGCAGCTGTAAAAGAGACTGCTTAAATTTAAAAGAAAAAAGTTCAACGATTGAAAGTTGAACTTTTTTGTGCTAATTAAAGCTGTCAAGTAGAAAAAAATGTCGATTGAACCATTGCGGACTTGCCAAAATTATGATACGATTATATCGTATAAGAAGGTAAGGTGGTGAATTATGAAAACAAATACAAAAGGATTTACGTTAATCGAGTTATTGGCCGTAATCGTAATCTTAGCTATCATTGCATTGATTGCCTCTCCAATCATTTTAGGAATTATCCAAAATGCAAGAGAATCATCAATGGCAAGATCAGTAGAGAACTTTGCAAGTGCAGTAAATACAGCAATTACAAGTGTCATGTATGACACTAACTATGGCGGAGGAGATGTAACTGTAAATACAGAGACAGGTGTAGCTACTGCTACTGCTTCTGATGGAACGTCTACTGTTACAAAAGAACCATCATACAGCGGAAGCAAAGTAACTTGTACGTCTATTAATTATGATGTAAAAACAGGATATTTGAAAATGGAAGGATGTTCAGTAGGAGGAACAAAATCAGTAACTTTCAAATATGATAATACTCCAACAACAGGAACAAATGGGGCAGCTGTAAAAGAGACTGCTTAAATTTAAAAGAAAAAAGTTCAACAATTTAAAGTTGAATTTTTTTGTAATCAAATAGAAAAATGTCGAAAGAAAAGTTGTCGAATAAAAAAATTTGTGATATGATGGTAGTGTATAAGAAGATAAGGTGGTGAGTTATGAAGACAAATACGAAAGGATTTACATTAATCGAGTTATTAGCCGTAATCGTAATCTTAGCGATTATCGCCTTGATTGCCTCTCCAATCATTTTAGGAATTATCCAAAATGCAAGGGAGTCATCAATGGCTAGATCAGTAGAGAACTTTGCAAGTGCAGTAAACACCGCAATTACTAGTGTTATGTATGATACTAACTATGGTGGTGGCGATGTAACAGTAGATAAAAATACAGGAAAGGCAACTGCAGCTGGAGCAGCTGAAGGTACTACTGTAGAAAAAGAACCATCATACAGCGGAAGTAAAGTAACCTGTACGTCTATTGAGTATGATGTAAAAACAGGATATTTGAAAATGTCAGGATGTTCAGTAGGAGGAACCGAATCAGTAACTTTCAAATATGATAATACTCCAAAAACAGGAACAAATGGAGCTGCCGTAAAAGAAGCTTCTGAATAGAAAAAAGTTCAACGATTGAAAGTTGAACTTTTTTGTGCTAATTAAAGTTGTCAAATAGAAAAAAATGTCGAAAGAAAAGTTGTCGAACAAAAAAAAATGTGGTATGATAATGTTGTATAAGAGAAGGTAAGGTGGTGAATTATGAAAACAAATACAAAAGGATTTACGTTAATCGAGTTATTAGCTGTAATCGTAATCTTAGCTATCATTGCGTTGATTGCCTCTCCAATCATTTTAGGAATTATCCAAAATGCAAGGGAATCATCAATGGCTAGATCAGTAGAGAACTTTGCAAGCGCAGTAAATACAGCAATTACAAGTGTTATGTATGATACAAACTATGGTGGAGGAGATGTAACCGTAGATACAGAGACAGGTGTAGCCACAGCAACAGGAGCTAATGGAACAGCAGTTACAAAAGAGCCATCATATAGCGGAAGTAAAGTAGTTTGTAAGTCTATTAAGTATGATGTAAAAACAGGATATTTAACAATGACAGGATGTTCAGTAGGAGGAACCGAATCAGTAACTTTCAAGTATGATAATACTCCAGGAACTGGAACAAATGGAGCAGCTGTAAAAGAAGCTTCTGAATAGAGAAAAAGTTCAACGATTGAAAGTTGAACTTTTCTTTTGTAAGAAATTGACCCAAATTATAATTTATGATACGATAATAGATAGTAGAAGGGTAGTGAAGTAAATGAATAAGAAAGGGTTTACACTAATAGAACTATTAGCTGTTATTGTTATTTTAGCAGTTATTGCTTTAATTGCATCTCCTATTATTTTAGGAATTATTCAAAATTCTAGAGAGTCATCAATGGCTAGATCAGTAGAGGGATATGCTGCTGGAGTTGCTCAAGCCATTACTTCTGCTATGTCAGATCCAGATTATATGGGTGGAGATGTTATTGTTTCTGATGATGGGCAGATTGCTAAAGTAGGATTACAAGGACAGACAGGATATATTGAAAAGCCTGTTAGTTATAGTGGTAGTCAAGTTCACTGTGAAGTAGTAAATTATGACGATGAAACGGGATTTTTACAATTAGAGGGATGCTCTGTTAGTGGTAGTACTATTCAATTTCGTTTCTATGATAATCCTAATAATGGAAAAGACCAAGAAGGAAATGTCATTGCTACGACAAAGGGAGCAGCTGTTAGAATAACAGAATAGAAAGTTCAACTAGATTGAACTTTTTTTGTCTAGGAAAAAGGTGAAAAACATGTTATAATACAGGAGGAAAGAGGGGATACTCATGAAAAAACCAGTTGTTGCTTTAGTTGGAAGACCAAACGTTGGAAAGAGTACCATCTTCAATCGTTTAGTGGGAAAAAAGGTATCTATTATTGAAGATACTCCAGGAATTACTCGTGATCGGATTTATGGAAATGTGGAATATAAAAACTATCATTTTCACCTTGTAGATACAGGAGGAATTGACTTAGAAAATAGCGATTTCAATGAAGAAATCAAAGAACAAGCCCGTCTTGCCATTGATGAGGCAGATGTGATTATCTTTGTCGTAGATGGAAAAGAAGGATTAACGGCAAATGATTTTGCGGTTCGTGATATGCTTTTAAAATCTAATCGAAAAGTTATTGTTGCCATTAATAAATGTGATAGCAGTCGTATTGAAGATACCAAATATGAATTTTATGAACTAGGATTTGACAACTATTTTCAAGTAAGTGGGGAACATAATTTAGGGTTTATAGAATTATTAGAAGAAGTTGTAAAAGACTTTACCCCTTATGAAGAAGAGTATCAAAATCTAATTAAATTTTCTATTATTGGAAGACCAAATGTTGGTAAAAGTAGTCTAGTAAATGCCTTGTTAAATGAAGAACGTGTTATTGTTAGTGATATTGCAGGAACTACCCGTGACGCGATTGATACCGTATTTACGTATCATGGAGAAGATTATGTTGTGATTGATACTGCTGGTATGCGTAAAAAAGGAAGAGTCTATGAGAGTATTGAAAAGTATAGTCTTTTAAGAAGTATGAAAGCGATTGACCGTTCTGATGTTTGTTGCCTTGTTTTAAATGCAGAGGAAGGCATTGTTGAGCATGATAAACATATTGCAGGTTATGCGATAGAGGCAGGAAAGGCTCTTGTCATTGTGGTTAATAAATGGGATGTTATCAAGGATAAGGATACAGAAATGAAAAAGTGGAAGAAAGATATTGAAGCCAATTTTCAATTTATGCCTTATGCTGAGATTGTCTTTTTATCTGCTAAGACAAAAAAGAGAATTCATACGTTGATGCCTGAAGTATTAAGAGCTTATGAAAATAGTCATCGTGAGATTAAGACGAGTCTTTTAAATGATGTTATCATGGATGCTTATACTTTAAATCAACCACCATCATATAAGGGAAAACGATTAAAAATTTACTTTAGTACGCAAGTAGGTGTTAACCCACCAACATTCAACATTCAAGTAAATAGTAAAGGATTACTTCATTTTTCCTATGAACGATATTTGGAGAATAAAATCCGTGAATCTTTTGATTTTACAGGAACACCAATTGTATTACAATTTAAGAATAAAGGGGAGCAAGAATAGTGAGAATTAGTAAAAATATTGTGATAGCTTTTACGGGGTTATTGGTTGTATGCGGTATATTAGGGACTTACTTTGTAGAACAAAGTAGTAAGGAGAAAAATTCAAAACCAAATACTGAAGATACTTCTTCTAGCACTAATGAAAAGAAAGAAGAAAGTTCTAACCCTTCTAGCAGTCTATTGAATTCTAGTTCTCAAGAAAATGATACTAAGAAAATTCAGGTAGTAGACCGTTGCGATAGTGTTACAGCGCAGGTAATTGATGAATATTATCAAGATGATCAATATATTTATTATTTTCCTTCTTTGCAAAGCGGATGTGTTCACGTTTTAGTAGAAGAAAAGGATTATACAATAAAAGAAGCATTAAATTCTAAAGTAGTTACCCCAGAAGAAATTGAGAACACTGGTTATCCATTACTTAAAAAAGCAAAAGAAGTTAGTGTTCCATAAACTATTGAATTTAAAAAAGAAAAGGAAAAAAAGAACCAAAGATAAAAAGAAGATAATCAAATCTTTAAAAATGGTTCTTTTTTATGTCTAAAAGGAAGAAA
>CANROB010000008.1 GCA_947632115.1 uncultured Bacilli bacterium | reverse complement strand
GAAAAGGAAGTGATGATATGCGCGAACTTACAGAACAAGAATTAGTGAGACGTGAAAAAGCAGATGCTATTCGTGGGTTAGGACTAGATCCTTATGGACATCGTTTTGATCGTACTCATACCTCAGGTGATATCCGAAAACAGTATGCCGATAAGACGGGCGAAGAATTAGAAAGTATGAACGTTGCCGTTAAAGTAGCTGGAAGGATTAGAACGAAACGTGGTAAAGGAAAAGCAGGTTTCATGCATATCCAAGATAGGGATGGTCAAATTCAAATCTATGTGAAATTAGATAATGTAGGTGAAGAAAATTATGACCTATTCTTGAAAGCTGACTTAGGAGATATTGTTGGAATTGAAGGAACGTTATTTATTACTCATACCGGAGAATTATCTGTTCGGGCTTCTAAATATATCCATTTAGTAAAAGCATTAAGACCACTACCAGAGAAGTTCCATGGTCTTACAGATATCGAAGAGAGATATCGTCGTCGTTATGTTGATCTTATTATGAATGATGACTCTAAGAGAGTTGCTTTCTTAAGACCACAAATTATTCGTTCTATTCAAAGATTTATGGATGGAAGAGGATTTACGGAAGTAGAAACGCCAATTCTTTCAACGTTACTTACGGGTGCGAGTGCAAGACCATTTATGACACATCATAATACGCAAAATCTAGATATGTATCTTAGAATTGCCCTAGAATTACCCCTTAAAAGATTACTAGTAGGTGGTATGGAAGCTGTTTATGAGATTGGTCGGGTATTTCGAAATGAAGGAATGGATCCAAAACATAATCCAGAGTTTACCTTAATGGAAGCATATCTTGCTTATAGTGATTTAGAGGGAATGATGGATTTAACAGAAAGTATGTTCCAGACGATTGCTAAAGAAGTATTTGGTAAGATGAATTATCAATTTAGTGGTTATGAGATTCATCTTGATGGTCCATGGAAAAGAGTAAGCATGGTAGATGCCATTAAAGAAGAAACTGGTATTGATTTTAAAAAGGAAATGACTTTAGAAGAGGCTTTAAAGTTAGCGGAAGAACACCATATTGAAGTACAAGAGCATGAACATACAGTAGGTCATATTATCAATTTATTCTTTGAAAAATATGTAGAAGAGACTTTGATTCAACCAACTTTCTTATATGGACATCCACTTGAAATTTCACCATTAACGAAAAAAAACCCAGAAGACCCACGCTTTGTTGATCGTTTTGAGTTATTTATTGCTGGAAAAGAATTTGCGAATGCTTATACCGAGTTAAATGATCCAATTGATCAATTAGAGAGATTTGAGGAACAATTAAAAGAGCGGGATTTGGGAAATGAAGAAGCCAATGATATCGATTATGATTTCGTAGAAGCCTTAGAATATGGAATGCCTCCAGCTGGTGGTATTGGCTATGGAATTGATAGATTATGCATGTTATTCCTCGAACAAGAATCTATTAGGGATGTGTTATTATTCCCAACGATGAAAGAAAGAAGCTAAGATGCTTTTATATGTAGTAAGACATGGTACGACGGCTTGGAACGAAGAAGGGAAAGTTCAAGGAATAACGGATATTCCCTTATCCCAAAAGGGAATTGAAGAAGCAGAATTGTTAAAAAAAGAAATAGATAATCTCCATTTTGATGTCGTGATTTCCTCTCCCCTTATTAGGGCAAGACAAACAGCAAAAATCCTTGTAGGAAATACACTTCCTATTAATACGGATGATAGAATTCGGGAAAGAGACTGGGGATTCAATGAAGGAATGGCTATCTCGGACGTTGATTCTTGGGATTGCTGGGATGTCATTTTAAATACGAATGTTCAAAATATCGAAAGAATTCAAGATTTTATGAGGCGAGTATCAGAGTTTATTGAGGAAAGCAAGGTAAAATATGCTGATAAAAAAGTTCTCCTTGTTACTCACAGTGCTGTTGTTCGTGTCATTCACTATTTATTAGGATCTATCCCCGAAGATGGTAATTTAAGTAGAATGGAAATTCCTAATCTAAGAGTGATAGAATATGAGGTAAAATGAAAAAGTTATTTTTAGGTTTATGTTTGTGTGTTATCGTTCTTCTTGTTGGTTGTGGCAAAAAAACTGACGAAAAAGTAAAAGTAAGTACTTATGGGAATGAAGAAGGCGTTGTGATTGTTTACCACAAGTCTCAGGGAGGTGTTCAAAACCCTGATACGATAGAGGCTATATTAAAAACCGATAAAAGTATTACGATTGATGACACTAGTACTGAAGGATTAAGAACCATTAGTCTAACACAAGATCAGTATGACGAAATCTTGTCAGCCGCTTTTAGTTCTCAGTTTTTTAACTTAAAAGAAGAAAAAATAGGATACGATGTGGAAGGTGGAAAAGAAGAAAGAATTACCATTTATTATGATGGTACGTCTCTTTCCGTTGGAGGATCTAATATCCAAAATGCAACATTTAGAAAAGTAGTAAATTTATTATTGAAATAAGAAAGGAAAATGTTATGAAAATATTATCAGTTAATGCAGGAAGTTCTTCCTTAAAATTTACAGCTTATGAAATGCCAGAAGAAAAAGTAATTATAAGTGGTTATATCGAAAAGATTGGCCAAGAAGATAGTTTTTGGAATACCAAAATCAACGGTCAAAAGATTCGTGGAGAAAAGTTTATCAAAGATCATGCAGAAGCAGTACAAGTACTAATCGATGAATTATTTAAGCACAACGCTATTTCTAGTATGGATGAGATTAAGGGAGTAGGACATCGTGTGTTACATGGTGGAGAAAAGTATTCTGATTCCGTTTTAATCGATGATGAAGTGATTCAAAATATTCGCGAATTAACGAAATTAGGACCTCTTCATCATCCTGGTAATTTAGCAGGAATTGAAGCGATGAGAGAGGCATTACCAAATGTTCCAATGGTTGCTGTTTATGATACGGCTTTCCATCAAACAATGCCACCCCTAAGTTATATTTATCCAGTACCATATGAGTGGTATGAAAAGTATGGAGTTAGAAAATATGGTTTCCATGGAACTAGTCATAAATATATTACCAATGCGGTACAAAAGATGTTAGGAAAAGAAGATGTCAATTTAATTAGTTGTCATATCGGTAGTGGAAGTAGTATCTGCTGTGTAAAAGAAGGAAAATCTTATGATACAACGATGGGACTTACGCCATTAGATGGACTTATGATGGGAACTCGTACAGGTAGTATTGATCCTTCTATCATTGAATATGTTTGTAAAGAATCTGGCATGTCTGTTGAAGAAGTTACGACTGTCTTAAATAAGAAAAGTGGTCTTTTAGGTGTTAGTGGCAAGTATGCTGATCATCGTGATATTGAAAATGCGATGAACGATGGAGACGAACGAGCTAAATTAGCTAATGACATGTATATTGAAAGAATTGTCAAATACATTGCCGAATATTATGTAAAACTAGAGGGAAAAGTAGATGCGATTGTCTTTACAGCTGGTTTAGGAGAAAATGCTCGTGAGTTTAGAGAAGCTATTATTAACAAATTAAATTGCATTGGCTTAAAGATTGATAAAGAAGCCAATATGGAAATAGCAAGTTATAAAGAAAAACAAGAAGGAATAATCTCTGCTCCCGATTCTGTTTGCCCAATTTATGTCATTCCAACGAATGAAGAAGTCATGATTGCAAGAGATGCTTACAAAGCTGCTCAATAAAAAAATACGTTTATCGTATTTTTTTTGAGGAAATTTTTAAAAATATAGTATAATGTTGATGGTAGGTAAATGATATGATTTTGAAAATAGGAACCTTAAATTGTCAAAATAGTAAAGAAAATAGAACGAACCGAAATGATCGTGCTCGTCTTTTAGCGCGTCATATTTTAGAAAAAAGATATGATATTTTAGGAATGCAAGAACTTACTCTTGGCTTTTCTAAAAAAGTAGATGCCTATTTAAAAAATTATAATTTTTATGGAGATTACCAGTATGGAAGAGGACTATTTGGAACAAGAGTTCCTATTATCAAAACTTACAATCAAGGAAATCATGTAGTTACGAAATTGCCCGCACTTAGTATTGCTACTAAATCATTGCCTTGGCTCCGCTATTCTTTAAAAGAATGGATAAGAGCTTTAAAAAAAGGTTCTGTTGCAAGAAGAATTGTTACCCGTGTAGAAATTGAAATAGAAGATACTAGAGTTTATATTTTTAATACCCACTTAGATTACTACACACCTTCTCTTCAAAAAAGACAGTTAGCGTATCTTTTAAAACAGATTAAAAAATATCATGCTTATGGACAAGTACTTCTCATGGGAGATTTTAATTTAGAAACTTATAATCCTATGTTTGTAGAGTTTACAAAAGAATTAGAAAAATTAGATATTGTAAGAATTCCAGTCAATGAGAAGACGAATGCTAAAAAATATCGCAAGAAAACAGCAATTGATCATATCTTTATTCCAAAGCAATATCGAATTTTAGAATGTGGTACATTGGATATGGAGAATTTACAGTATTTAACGGATCACAAAGCCGTTTATGCCATTGTTTCGACAAACTAGATTATTCTTATAAACTATGATAAAATAAGTTGTAGAAGGGGTGATATCGTGTTTCTATATCGCCAAATATATAAAAAAATTAAGAAATATAATACGATTGTGATTGCAAGACATGTAGGACCTGATCCGGATGCCTTAGGTAGTTCTTTTGGATTAAAAGAATCTATTTTAGCAACTTTTCCTAAAAAGAAAGTTTATGTCGTTGGTGCAGGAACAATGAAATTTCGTTATCTAGGTTTGGTCGACAAGATGCCTGAGGATGTAAGTGATGCCCTTTTAATTGTCCTAGATACACCGGATAAAAAAAGAGTAGACGGTATTGAGAATTTCAAGTTTGCGTATCAAATTAAAATTGATCACCATCCTTATGTAGAAACTTTTTGTGATATAGAATGGATCGATGATACCGCATCTTCTGCTTCTCAACTCGTGATGGAACTTATTTTCCACACTCGTTTAAAAATGACCAAGGAAGCAGCTAGTAAACTTTTTATTGGGTTAGTAGCTGATACCGAAAGATTTCTTTATGCTTATACGACTCCTAAGACATTTTCTTTAGTATCTAAGATGATTAAAAGTACCGAGTTAGATTTTACAAAACTTTATCCTCAACTTTATTCCCGTCCTTTAAAAGAGATTCGTTTTCAGGGATATTTAATGAGTAATTTAACAATTACCGAGCATGGCTTTGGTTATGTAAAGATGGATGATGAGGTACTAGATGCTTATCATGTTGATGCGGCAACAGCCGGAAACATGATTAATAATTTTAATTATATTGAAGAAATGGTTGCTTGGGGATTCTTTTCTCAGGATAATGCGAATAACAACATTCGTGGTTCCATTCGCTCAAGAGGACCTATCATTAATGAAACAGCCGCTTCCTTTGGAGGTGGGGGACATGCTTTCGCATCAGGAGTGAAATTACCAGATTTTGAGAAAGTAGATGAACTAATTCAAGCTCTAGATTTAGTATGCAAAGAATATCAAGAAAAAAGGGAAGACGAAAAAGAAAGTAGATGAAAATCTACTTTTTTGTTGAAGAACAGTCAATTTTTGATAAAATAGTATATAGGTGGTAGTATGGATGATAAGCTACAAACGTTATTAAAACAAATTGCTTGGGATGAAGAGAACAAGGACTATTTTTTAGATGGGTCAGTAGAAAAAATTATTGGTAATAGTGAACACTCTCACTATACTTTTATTATTCGTATTTCTAATACCCTTCCTCCTACTATTTTTCAGGAGTTTATTGACGATTTAAAAGAGGCTTTTTCTGGTATTGAAAGTGTAAGAGTAGCCTTTCGGGTAGAAAATCCGGATTATACTAAAATCAAAGAGTATTTTTCTTACTTAATGCATCGTTATAGTGCGAAATGTCCTATCTTAGAATCTTTAGAAGATAGCCCTGTAGAATGGAAGGAAGATACTTTAATCATTCCGGTAGATAATATAGCAGAAGAACAAAAAATAATGAGTTTAGAGAAGAAAATCATTACGGATTTTCGTTCTTTTGGATATCCTATTGGTCGGATTAATCCTGTCTTAAAAGAGGAGCCAGAAACGATTTTAGAAGAAAGCGAGGATGTTGTTGTCGATCTTGCAAGATTAGAACAAAAAGATGTTCCACAAGAGCCTGTCAACAATTATAAAAAGAACTATCGACCAAAGAAAATTGAAACCGAAGATCATCCGGATGTAGTACTAGGAAGATTGATTGATACCAGTGTAACTAGGTTAGATACGATTTCGGGGCCAACAAATGGAGTTACTTTAGAGGCAGAACTTTTTGGAATTGATGTTCGTGAGACCAAAACGGATTTAATTATTGTTACCTTAAAAATTACCGATTATACGGATAGTATATATGCCAAAATATTTGTTAATGATGCGGAAGAATGGAGCCGTATTAAAAAATGCTTAAAAGAGGGCAATTGGTATAAATTTAGAGGAAATGTCAAAGAAGATAAGTTTGCAAATGAAGATACCTTTAGTATCATGGATATCAACTATAGTGATCACAAAAAAGAAGAAATGATAGATGATGCCCCAATTAAAAGGGTAGAACTTCATGCCCATACGATGATGAGTCAAATGGATGGACTTACCAAATTAGATTTAGGAAAACATACTTGTGAATTAGTAAGCCGCGCTATGGATATGGGGTATAGAGGAGTAGCCATTACCGATCATAATGGTTGTCAAGCATTCCCGATTGCTTATGGGATTATTAGTTCTTACAATAAATCTGTTCGTAAAAAGGCTAAATCAGCTGTTGAGGAGATAGAAGCAAAACTTGCGGAAACAGAAGATGCGAACGAAAAAGAAAATCTAGAAAAAGAACTAGAAGTAGCTCGCGAGAAGGCTAAAAATCCGCCTATTTTTAAAGGCCTTTATGGAACGGAACTTACTCTTGTTGATGATACCGTTAATATTGTTGTTCGTCCAAGAGATTATGATATTGAAGGAACAACTTACGTCGTATTCGATACTGAAACTACCGGTTTTAATGCTGCTGGTGGCGATCAGATGATTGAAATTGGTGCGGTAAAAATTCTCGATGGTAATATTATTGACCGTTTCGATGAACTAATTGACCCAGGACGTCATATTCCTGATAAGATAACCGAACTTACTTGTATTACCGATGAGATGGTAAAAGGAAAAGATAATGAGGAAGAAGTCACCAAGCGTTTCCTTGCCTGGGCAGGAGATCTTCCAATGGTCGCTCATAATGCTAAATTTGATATTTCTTTTATCGAAATGTCTATGAAAAAGTATGGATTGGGAGAGTTTACCAATACTGTTATCGATACCCTAGAATTATCAAGAACGCTAGATCAAGGATATTCTAGGCATAGTCTTTCAGCATTAGTAAAACGATATAATGTTCCTTGGGATGAGGATGCACACCACCGTGCTGATTATGATGCTGAGGGTACCGCTTTAGTATTTCATAAAATGCTTCAAAAATTACTTACGCAGAATTTTACAAAGATAACCGACTTAGAAGGTTTAATTTCAAAAGATGAAATATATAAATTCGGACGAACTTTCCACTTTAATGCTATTGCCCTAGATAAGACGGGACTTAAGAATTTATTTAAAATTATTTCTCTTGCCAATACCGTTTATCTTTATAAAACTCCTAGAATTTTAAGAAGTAAATTAGAGGAATTAAGAGAAGGACTTTTGATTGGTAGTAGCTGTTACGAGTCAGAAGTCTTTGTAGAAGCAAGAAGTAAAGACGGGGAAGAACTTACGAATATCATTAATTTTTATGATTATATCGAGGTTCAACCACCAGAAGTTTATAGTCATTTAATTCAAACAAGTGATTTTAAGAATGAAGAAGAAGTAAAAAGTCATATTGGGAAAATTGTTCATGCAACTAAAGAAGCAGGAAAAATTATTGTTGCAACCGGGGATGTTCATCACTTTGAGCGGGGAGATAAAATTTATCGGGAAATCATCGTCAATCAAAAAGTACCAGGAGGAGGTAGACATCCTCTTGCTAAATCAGAGATTACCTCTATTCCTTCTCAACATTTTCGGACGACAAGAGAAATGCTTGAGGACTTTAGTTTCTTAGGCGATGACCTTGCCTATGAAATTGTTGTAACTAATACGAATAAGATTTTAGATATGGTAAGTGAGATTGAGGTTATTATTGATACAGGAGGAATTCCTTTCTCTCCAAGAGTAAAAAGTGATGATGGCACTTCTTATTTGGACTGCCCTAGAGTCGTTACTGACTTAGTCTATACGAAAGCAGCAGAATGGTATGGAGACCCACTTCCTCATAATATTGAAGAGCGAATAGCAAAAGAACTCTATGGAGATATTGTCTATAAGATTTGTACCGAAAATCTAAAAGAGGAACACCCTGAATATGAAGGGGAAGAATTAGCAAGTCATGCATTTGAAAAACTCCATGAAACAACTCTAGCCGGATTTGATGCTGTAAAAGAGTTAATTAAACAATATCTCACTAAAAATTGGTGCGAAGAAGATGGCGAACTAGATGAAAAATCACTAGAGAAAAAAATGAAAAAGGAATTAGGGGGTATCATTGGAGGAGGATTTGACCCAATCTATTTGATAGCGCAGCGCCTCGTAAAACACTCGAATGATGATGGATATCTCGTTGGTTCTAGGGGTTCTGTTGGTTCTAGTTTTGTTGCTACGATGATGGGAATTACGGAGGTAAATCCGCTACCTGCTCATTATCGTTGTTTAAAATGTAAGACCAGTATTTTTCAAAACGAAGAGGGAAAAGATTTAGGAGCCGATTATTCAAGTGGGTTTGACCTTCCTGATAAAAAGTGTCCTAATTGCGGAGAACTATTATATAAAGATGGTCAAGATATGCCATTTGCGACATTCCTTGGATTTAATGCTGATAAAGTACCAGATATCGACCTTAATTTCTCCGATTTAAATCAAGCTTCTGCTCATGAATATACGAAAGTATTATTCGGAGTTGATAATGTCTATCGGGCTGGAACGATTGGTACGGTTGCCGATAAAACAGCCTATGGTTTTGTAAAAGGATACTGTGAAGATCACAACAAAGTCATGCGTTCTGCAGAAATAGAGCGTTTAGCGATTGGTTGTACAGGGGTAAAAAGAACAACCGGCCAACACCCAGGAGGAATCGTTGTTGTTCCTGATTATATGGATGTTTCCGATTTTACACCTTTTCAATTTCCAGCGGACGATATAACTAGCCCATGGCGTACGACGCACTTTGATTACCACGCCATCGACCAAGACTTATTAAAACTAGATATCTTGGGTCACTCTGACCCAACACAGTTGCGGATGATTCAAGATTTAACAGGAACGGATATCTTAAAAGTACCAATGGATGATAAAGAAACGATGAGTATCTTTACCTCCACAAAAGCTTTAGGCGTTACAACCGATCAAATCATGAATGAAACAGGTACATTAGGTATTCCTGAATTTGGAACGCCATTTACCATCTCCATGGTTGCAGAGACCAAGCCTACCACTTTCGCTGAATTAGTAAAGATTTCTGGTCTATCTCATGGTACCGATGTATGGTTAGGAAATGCTCAAGAATTAATTAAAAATAAAGTAGTTCCATTTAAAGAGGTTATCGGATGCCGTGATGATATCATGGTTTACTTGATGTATCACGGTGTGGAACCCATTAAAGCGTTTAAAATTATGGAGTTTGTTCGAAAAGGAAAAGCTTCGAAAGATCCAGAAACGTGGGCCGGTCATAAAGAAACAATGGAAAAAGCAGGAATTGAGAAATGGTTTATTGATTCTTGTGGAAAAATTAAGTACATGTTCCCGAAAGCTCATGCAGCTGCTTATGTCATGAGTGCCTTTAGAATTGCTTGGTACAAAGTGCATATGCCAGTTTATTTCTATGCTTCTTGGCTTACTAGTAAAGCAACGGATGTCGATGTCGAAGTCATGACACAAGGCTATGATGCCATTAAGAATAAAATTTTAGAAATTCAAAATAAAGGTTATGACGCTACGAATAAGGAAATGGGTCTTTTAGAAAGTCTAAAGGTTTGCTTAGAGGCATCTGCTCGCGGCATTCAATTTTTACCAGTAGATTTAGAACATAGTGATGCAACCGTTTGGGGAGTAAGAGATGATAAATCTATTTATCCACCTTTCGCAGCTATTGATGGATTAGGAGATACGGTTGCGAAAAATATTGTGGAAGAAAGAGAAAAATCTACTTTCTTAAGTGTAGAAGATGTTCAAAGAAGAGCAAAAGTCTCTGGAACATTAATTGATAAAATGAAAACGTTAGGAATTTTTAGTGGTATGGAAGAATCCAACCAAATGAGTTTATTTTAGAAGAAAGAAGTGAAAAAAATGAATAATACTATAAATAATGATTCTATGTCTAATCCTTCTATGAATAATCAAGAAACAAATTTGAATTTAACAAATACACAAGCAAGTAAACCTGTTTTTATCGATCCAAAACCAGTAAAAAAATCCAAAACTCCGCTTATTTTCCTTTTGATATTACTTGTCATAATTTTTTTGGTAGTTATTTATTTCCTTTTCTTAAAAGAAGATAAGAAAACACCTACTAGTAATAGTAATACCAATACAAATGAAAATACGAAGGAACAGTCAACTCTTGATTTTTCTTGGGTTGGTCAATATGTAGGAGGAGGGTATACTTTAGATTTATATTATAGTAGCCTAGATTCCATTGCTTTTTCTCTTACGTCAATGGAAAACGGACAGGTAAGACACTCTTCTATTGATATGGATCTTCCTGTTGGAAATAAAATTACTTATGAAGATGATTTTACTTCTAAGACAACGGTAACTATTGAAAAGACCAGTACTGGAATAAAATTAGTTTCTAGTTGTGATGATACTACGGATATGCTTGCTAATCTCAATCTAGAGATGACAAAACAAATGGGTGCGAATAATGCTTGGAATGGTGTTTATCAAAAAAATGATGAAGTAATTATTCTAAGTGAAGTAAGTCCTAGTTATTGCTATATCACTCTTATTTCTTCTACTAATGGATTCTTTGTGGGAGAAGTAACGATTCAAGAAAATACTTTAAACTATCAGAGCATGGATGGTGGAATTGCTACTATTACAAAGAAAGAAGCAGGATTACAAATAGAGTCTGATATTGTTTCTAGTGGGGAATACGTGAAAAAATAAATAAAGGAGATGGGCTATGCTAAAAAACTTCTCTAGCGGAGATATATCCTTTAAAACATTTAATGGTAAAGCAAAAGATTATTCTAAAGATATCAAATGGAAGATAGATACTTCTAAGACAGAATATTTGGAGAATAGTTCTAGCAGTACTTTTTATCATCAAGGAGATAATCTAGAAGAATTTTACAATCAACAGACGAAGATTGCTAATGACTATCTACAGGTTTTTAATGATACTCTTAAGGATGTAGAAGAAAGAAAAGAAAATTTAGTCACAAAATATCAAGATGCCATGATAGTGGGAAATCATGTAGAGATGAGTGGTTTAAGTACAGAAAATGGTTATTTCTATCAAACGCCAGAAGAGTATGAGAAAAAACTGATTCGGGAAATAGATTCTTTAAGTTGTTTAGATGAAAATGGTAATTATAGTCCTGCCTTATACGAAAAAAAAGTATTAGAAATTCAAGAAGAGGTTGCTAAAAACTATACGCCTTTATTTGAAGAAGCTTTCGAAAAAACAATGAATATGAGTTATTTAGAGTATCAATCCACTTTAGAAGAAATAAATAACGATATTTTATGTTTGAAAAGTTCAAAGTATGCTTTACAGCAACAAGCAAAAGAATATCCTTATTTAGCGATTGCTAGTACGGAAGACTTTTTAGCATTTCAAGAGGAAGAAAAAAAACACCCTACGGTTGTTAGTCAAGAAAGTTTAAGAATAGATGATACTACGGGAAAATATATCGGAAATTTTAATGCGATTGCTCTAGCAAATTCTGTTCAAATGGGACAGGCGAATTCTTATTCTGCTAAAGAGATTCTAGATAACATTCGGTATGATTTATTAACGGAAGATGACAAAATGATGTATTCTTATCTTTATGAAAAAAGGGGAGCATCAGAAGCCAATAAGTATATTCAAGCAATAGATGATCGATTAAATAAAGTGGCTGCTAAAAAGGAAGCAGAACAGTTTTTAAAAACTGTGATGGATGAGAATGGAAAGATAGATGTTAATGCCTTGAATATTCTTCAAACATCTAAAAAAGGTGTTTTAGATGGTATAGAAAATTTTGGGGAAGGAATATTATCCGTTTTTAATACCGAGGGAAAAATAACAACGAACCAATATGCTCAAATGTATATTTTAGAGGCTTTACAAAACTCTCTTGTCTTAGAGGAAACATACAAGTTTAGTAATAGTATGGGAAATATGCTTCCTGCGATGGCAACTTCTGCTTTACTAACGACTATTTTATCACCTGCTTCTGCCTCTTTAGCTGGTAGCTCTTTGATGGGAGCATCAGCCGGTGGAAATGCAAAAAATCAAGCATTAGTACAAGGACATTCTCTAGCGGAATCTTATCTATATGGTTCTTGTATTGGATTATCCGAGACAACATTGGGATATTTCCTTGGAAAGATTCCAGGATTATCTAAAACTTCTGGACTTACATTGAAAAATCTACTATTAGAAGGAACGGAAGAATTCTCACAAGAATGGGTAGAGGCTGGAACGAGAGCTGTTTTATTAAAAGAAGATATTGATTGGTCTAAAATTCCTAATGAGTCTTTAGAATCTTTTGTGATGGGAGTATTGATGGCGGGTGCGTTAAATGGAACACCAGAACTTGTAAAATCCTATATGGAAGAAGTTAACGAATCGCAAAAGTTGGGTTTAGTTTCAACAGATACTCAATTTATAACAAACGTTATCAATAAACTATTTAAGAAAAAGAATGCTTTGCCTCAGCAAAACAGTCAATTATATAGCGTGGATACGAGCAATTGTAATGAAATTGTAAAAGAGTTCATAGATGATACGCTATCTCATGTTAGCATTCCTTATGATCTAGGTGTTCAATTAGAAAAATTGTATTTTGATGAGGATGTTATCGTTGGAATCCATAGAACAGGAAGAGTAGAGGAAGCAGATTTGAATCAAATTATCCAAGATGGTTTGATATTAACGGGAGATTCTGGTCAAGGAGAAGATGTAAATATTCAAAACCTTAATTTAGAAGATAATATAACCCTATATGATGATGAAAATAGAAATGTCGGAAACTATGCAATCTTTTTGCACGGCCTTGCAGAAGCCGCTTACTATAAGGCATATGGGGAAGGGGATGCCATTTTAATTTACTTCCCTAAATCTGATTTAAATGATGTTTCTAAGGTGGTCGAATACAAAAATAATATGCCATACTTAAAGAAACAGTATATTTTGGGTGTTATCCATTCTAGTGAGGGCACTTTAAGCGCAAAATAAAAGAAAAGGAATTTGATAACCTTTTCTTTTTTATGCTTTTTTAAAGAATTGAAAATGGTGAAGAATTTTAAGGATGATTAAGGAGACTGCACTGATGATAAGTCCTAGATAGAAGAACCGAGGTCGATAGTTAAATTCTATGGTATGGACTCCTTTTTCTAGTTCCACACCCAATAGATTATCTAAGATAGGAATGGTGGATACCTTTTTTCCATCTACCATGACTTTCCAGTTGGAATCGTAAGAAATCGTAGTAACTAAAAGACTTTTTTCTTCTGTTGCTTCCACTAGTCCTTTTAGATAGGTATCATGATAAGTATCTAGGACTAATTCTTGCTTTTTTAATTCTTGTATAGCCTTTTCAAATTGATCATGAGAATAGTAGGCGGCATAAGTACCTAATATTTCTTCCTCATTTTCATTTCCGTAAGTGAGTGTATTATGGTCTAAAAGAAAATTATCGGTACAAACAATTTCAAAATCTCCTTGTTTAAATAGATTATAATCATTTAAATAAAGAGATACATTACTATAACCATTTTGACTGTTAATAGCAGTATAAAAACAAACTTTAGAATCCTTTTTTCTATCAAATTCATAGCTGTTTCCTACTTTTTCAAGAGGAATTTCTTCATAGATTTGATACTTGTTATTGGTCATGGAAGAGAGGATATTACTTTGATACTGGAGGGCATTTAGACTTTTAGGTATCGAAAGAACCTCTTTAGAAGCCATGAATCCAAGAGAAAGGGCATAAGGGTTTTCATAAATTTGAATATCACGATCTTGAATGGTAGCAGAAGCTACTAATTGATAGTCATCAGGAATATTATTAGGGTTAAAAAAGACGTGATATTTAATTCCTAATAAAGAGTCCATTACCTCATTCCCGCTATAGTAGGAAATCGTATTTTTTTTCGTTGTACCGCTTCCATATCCAATATCATAAAAGAAATCGGCTGTTGAATTTAAAAGGGTAGAAAGAAAGACGTCAATGCCTTTATATCCATAGTAAATTGGCCCGTTATAAGGAACCGTATCGTCTGTTTCTAACCGATAAAATCCATCAGAAATAGCAAAGACAGTACTAGTGATATAGTTATATTGTTCATTTTGATTTTGATATTCTTCCTTTTTGGTATAAGAATAATCCGAAGTAGAAATGATGGCGTTAAAAGAGCTTTCTACTAACATAAAACAAACAAGAACAAGAGGCATATAGATTTTTGGACTATCTAGATATTTTAAAAGAAAGGTATAAAGGAGTAAAACTACTAAATTGATGTAAAGAAGAACTACTTTTCCGGTTTGAAAATAAAAGAAGAAAAAGAAAATAGTAAATAGCAATAGAGCAACTAGATAATTTTCTTTTTTGAGGTCTGATATCCTCATGAGAGATTGAAGAGCAATATAAAGAAAGAAAAATGAAAAGAAAAAGGTAAATCTTCCGTTAAAAAATTGAGGTTTGGAAAAGGCTGTCCATGCGTAATTGACATAATTAGATGCAGTAGATAAATAAAGAAGAGAAAGTAGGAGAAACGTAAGTATTTTTTCTTTTTTAGAAAAGTGATTGTTTAAAAAATAAAGAACGATTAAAAGGACAGGACATAATCCCATATAAAGATAAAAACTATCTGCATTTAAAAATTCGATTTCTTCTGTATTAGCGATTAAAAATCCTTCTAGAAAAGAGATGATATTTCCTTCAAAAGTGAAGGATTCCCCACCAAATAATTCTCTTGTTACTCTAGCGTATTCAGGAATTTCATGAATGACTTCTAAAAGAACAAAGGAAGTGGCAAGAATTCCTAATAGGGTAAGAACTAGATATTGAAAAATGGTTTTGATAATTCTCTTTTTTTCCTCTTTAATAGAATAGGTAATAAACAATTGATAAAGAAAATAAAGAAAAGAAAAAATGGCAACCATAAACCCAAAATAGTAATTCGTAAGAATACTATACATAAGGGAAAATAGGTAAAGAGAAATTTTTCTTTCTTTGATAAATTTATCGATTCCTACTAATAAAAGTGGAAAAATAAGAACACTATCTAACCACATGGGATGGATAAAATAGTGAGAAATAAAACCGGTAAATAAAGAGATAACTGCAAAAGTAATCGCATATATTGGCGGCTTTTCCTTAAAATGATATCGAAAAAAATAAAGAGATGTTAAAGAGCAAGTAAGAAGTTTTAGAAAAGTAGTTACTAAAAAGAATTTTTCTAAGTCTTTAAAAAAAGGGAGTAAGAGATTAAAAGGGCTACATAAATAGTAGAAAAAAGTCCCTAAAAAACTACCCCCTAATCCTCCTTCAAAAGAATAGAAAAAAGATCCATTTCCTAGTAGAATTTCTCTTAACTTAGTAAATAAAGCGGCATATTGAGAATAAGCATCACTGATAAAAAAAGTATTAGAAAACGCATCTAGTTGAGTGTATAAAAAGACTAAAAGAATTGATACTAATATCGTAGTAAGACCATACAATTTCCATTCTTTTTTCATAACTACCTCTTTTCTTATTCATTATAACATACTTTTAAAAATGTATATAGTTTGTCTAAAAGGAATAACTGGCAAAATTTAAATTGACAAAAAAAGAGAGTTATTATACTGTAATAATAGGAGTGATTCTATGGAAAATCGTTTGACAATTAAGAATGCAACTGGTGCGGATGAAACCATTGAGGTAATAGATATCGTTTTAGATAATGAAACGGGTAAGAAATATATTTTTTATCATATGTTGGATGGAGAAGATATTTATGCAGCCATTTTAAGAGAAACCGATACGACTTACTTTTTAGAAGCTATTGTTGATGATGCAGAATGGGAACTTGTCGAAGAAATTTTAAAGAATCAAATTCAAGTAGAGGGGGATTCTCATGAAAACGAATGAGTATATCTCTTATACGAAAGTAGTTACTCATTTTCAGGTTGAACAAAAAGACTATCTAGCTTTTGTTGACCAAATAAGAAAAGATAGTGAAGAGACATTAACGCCTTCACAGCTTCTAGAGATAAAAGAGGCAAGTGAGAAGAGAAAAGAGAGTCTAGATTCTCTTAGAACGCAAATGAAGAAACTGCAAGAATTCTTTCCTATCGAAACTTATAAAAATTTGATGAATTCTATTGAGAATGAATATGCTTTAGTAGAAATGTTAGGTGAGGATTGCGAAAAATTTATTAAAGAGCAGGATAACAAGTATTTAGAATCTGTTCTTTATGGATTAGGGGAGGAAAAAGAATATAATGATGCTTTATCAAAGTCTTTAAGTGATGTAGAGTATCGTTTTGGAATCAGTATTTTAAATGAAGCTTTAACAGGTTCTTTAGAAATACAAGATATTAAAGATATCGCTTTATCCTTAGATGTAAATACACCTCTAAGACAAAACCTTGACAATTTGATTACAGATTTAGAACGTAAAGAGGCTAAGGCAAAAAGAGAAGAGAGTGAACCTAAAGAAGAACCTATAGAGGAAGAGGAAAAGAAAGAAGAAGAGGCTAAAGAAGAAAAAACAGTCTCTTTAGAAGAGAAAATTGCTCATGTTAACTATGCCCAAAAAGGAAATATTGTAAAAGAGGTTCAACAGTTAACCATTGATGATCGATTAGAGCAAATAGAAAAACAATTAACAGAACTTCATAGTAAAGAAAAATTAACCTTGAAAGATCGTATCGCTCTTCAAAGATTAGCGCAAGAAAAATTAGATTTGAGTGCTTATAAGGATACCTTGGAAAGGGGAAAACAAACTTCTAAGGAAAATCGTCGGGATAAAAATATTTCTAAGACCGATGCTAGTATTGAAGCGGCTTTAGAGAATTTAGAACAATCTAGAGAAAATTACGAAGCTTATGATAGTAAAATTATGCGTTTCTTTTCTATGAGATATCAAGAACAATTACAGGTAAATATCCAGAAATTACAGGATAAAAGAGGAGTCTTACAACAACAGCAAAGAATATCTGCTGTAGCAAAATTCGATAAAAAATCCGGTCAAATTGCTAGAAAAGCAGCTGTTTTGGGTACTGTTCGTGGGGTAAAGGATCAAACAAGAGAAAAGATAGAGGAGTTACGGGAACTTAAAAATCAAGTTGCTCAAGAATTTCAATCCTTTAAAAGCGATATTTCTAGATTTACGAGTCACCGGGAAGAAATCCCTGAACTTCAAGAGAAAGCAGGAACTAGCTTAGATAACATCATAAGTATTGAAGAAGTAAGAAGGATGCAAAAAGAAGGAGTAAAAGCAGCCTAAAAAAAAGTTGGAAAATTTCCAACTTTTTTTATGCTTCTTCTTTCTTTTTGCTTATTTTTCTTAAAGTTCTCATTTCTCTAGTAGTAGTACGTACTTTTGTACCGTCTGCTAAAGTCATTATTTGTAAATTTGTTTTTTGAGCGTGTTTAGTAGCTCTTAATGAATGAGATCTTCTGTTTCCAGAAAGATTCGTTCTTGAAGTAACTTTTACAGCCATGTTATTTCCTCCTATCAACGTTTATATTTTTTCCCTATGCCATTCGATTTTATCATATTTAAAAAGGAAAGTCAAATGTTTCTAATGCTTTTAAAATTCTCATGAAAATTCCAAACATTTGTATTTAATAGACTGAAAATATGATAAAATAAAAATGGGTGATTCCTTATGCATACGATACCACTTTATATCAAAACAGATAATTCTTTACAGGATTCGTTGATTACGATTCCATCTTTAATTCAATATGCGAAAGAGTTAGGGTTAAAGGAACTTGGAATCGCTGATTTTAATATGTATGGGGTTATGGATTTTTATAAGGCTTGTCAAAAAGAGGGAATAAAACCTTATATTGGTCTAGAAATGACTTTAGGAGAAAAGAAATTTTTGGTTTATGCTCAAAATTATACGGGTTATCAAAGCCTTTTAAAATTGACAACAATATCCTCTGAAAGAACGATAGAACTAGAGGATATAAGAGAATATTCAAAAGACCTAGTTTGCCTACTACCATATGAATCTAGTAGTTTGCTTTCCTCTATTCAAGGAATTTACCAGTATCTTTTTCGTACATATAAAACCAAAGAAGAAAAAAAAGAAATAGAAGGTCCTTCTTTCTATTTAAAAGAGACTATCTATCTAAAAAAAGAAGAAAGTAGATTTGTAAAGTATTTAGATGCGATGCGTGAGGGGGTAAGTGTTGATCTTGTAAGCAGTACACGATTAGATAATTATTTAAAATTAGATGAGGAATTGGTGGGGTTAGAGTCTTCTTCTATAGATGATTTTCGTGAACTGTGTCAGTTAGAAATTCCCATGCATCAAAATCTTATGCCTATTTATCAAAATGAAGAAGGCCTAGATAGTTATTCTTACCTAAAGAAAAAATGTATTGAGGGATTAAGAAAACGGTTTGGAAAATCTGTTTCTAGCCGGTACCAAGAACGCTTGAAAAAAGAGTTAGACGTCATTCAAAAAATGGGGTTTTGTGATTATTTTTTAATCGTTTATGATTATATTAAATACGCGAAAGAACAGGACATTATTGTGGGCCCTGGAAGAGGAAGTGCAGTTGGTTCTTTAGTTGCTTATCTATTAGGTATTACTGATATCGACCCTTTAAAATATGATCTTTTCTTTGAACGATTCTTAAATGTGGAACGAATCAGTATGCCAGATATTGATATTGACTTTGAACATAATAGAAGAGAAGATGTCATCAACTACTGTAAAGAAAAATATGGCGCTAAAAAAGTCGCACCGATTATCTCTTTTGGAACGATGGGGGCTAAACAAGCTATTCGTGATGTTGGAAGAGCTATGAACTTAGATCTTACTATCATCGATGGATTATGCAAGTTAATAGATTCCCGTCTAACCCTTTTGGAAAACCGGAAGAATGCGAAAATTCAAACCTATTTAGAGCGTCATGATTCACTAAAAGAAGTTTATGAGATTGCTTATATATTTGAGGGATTAAAAAGACACACAAGTATTCATGCGGCGGGAGTAGTGATGTCTAGGGTCGATTTAGATACTGTGATTCCTCTTGATCAATCCCATCAAAATTTCTATACAAGTGGATATGATATGACCTATTTAGAGGAGATTGGTCTTTTAAAAATGGATTTTTTGGCCATTAAATATTTGACCATTATTCACAACATTATTAAGGAAATTAATACTACTTGCCATTTAAGTCTTACTTTTGATAGTATCCCTTTTGAAGATCCTAAAGCGTTAAAGTTATTTGAGTCTGCTAATACGCTAGGTATTTTTCAATTTGAATCAGAGGGGATGATTCAGTTCTTGCGTCAGTTGCGGGCGAAAAGTTTTGAGGATGTCTGTGCCGCTATTGCGCTTTTTCGACCTGGACCCATGCAAAACATTTCCTCTTTCATTCGAAGACGGGAAGGAAAAGAAAAGATTGACTACTTAGATGAATCTTTAGTACCTATTTTAAAATCTACTTATGGAATTATGATTTATCAGGAACAAATTATGCAGATTGCGCAAACGATGGCGGATTATTCCTTGGGAGAAGCCGATATTTTAAGAAAAGCGATGAGTAAGAAAAAAAGAGAGCTCCTTTTAAAAGAAGAAGAGAAATTTACTTCTCGAGCTTTAAAGAAAGGATATACCAGTGAAACCGTGAAGAAGGTTTATGCCCTCATGCTAAAATTCGCCGAGTACGGTTTTAATAAATCCCATTCCGTAGGTTATTCTATGGTTTCTTGTCGAATGGCTTATTTAAAAGCTCATTTTCCAAAAATCTTTATGGCGAATCTTTTATCTATTGATATGAATGATAGCTCAAAAGCCAAAAAATATTTTTATGAATGTCGAAAGAATCATATCGATATCCTAAAACCAGATATTAATAAAAGTGGTGAGGCGTATTTGATGGAAGAAAAGGGTATTCGGTATCCTCTTTCCAATATTAAAAATGTGGGAATGGCAGCAACTAAAATTATTTTAGAGGAACGTCAAAAATCTCCTTTTCAAGACTTATATGATTTTATCAAACGGTGTTATGGAAAAGGGGTAAATCGCAAAGTAGTAGAGTCTTTAAACGATGCTGGGGTCTTTCTTTCTTTCGGTTGGAATCGAAAGACGGTTGCCATGAATCTAGATGCTATCTTAAACTATGGAGATCTCATGAAAGACTTATCCGAGGAGTTTGCCCTAAAACCAGATATTACTGAATTCCCTGAATACAGTGCGAAAGAGATTATGGAACGAGAACTAGAACTTTTTGGTCTTTATTTGAGTGAACACCCTATTACCGAACTAAAGAGTCATTATCCAAAGGTGATTTCTCTTAGTGATTTACCAAGATATTTTGATCAAACAGTAAAGACCATTATCTATGTGGATAAAGTAAAAGAGATTGAAACAAAGAAAAAGGAAAAAATGGCCTTTTTAGTAGGAAGCGATGAACTATCTTCGATGGACTTTACCCTCTTTCCAACCATTTACCAAAACCACATGGATATCACAAAAGGGGATATCTTATTGGTAACAGGAAAAGTAGAAAAGCGTTTTGATAAATATCAGCTTATCGTCGAAAGATTAGATAAATTGAAAGAAGGATAAGAAATTTATCCTTTTTTGTTGAAAGAAATAGGAAAAAATTCTTCCTTTTTATACGCAAATGTGCTAAAATGATTACAGTAAGATTGCCACGATAGGAGGATAAATATGAGTTTTATAAAAAAGATATTTGATAAAGAAGACGAAGATATTTTTAGTGGTGATGAGAACCAATACTATGAAATTAAAAATGCAGAGGAAATGGCTGAAGAGGGTGGTGCTAAAATGATTCTTCTTGAGCCAAGAGCTTTCTCTGAGTCTCAACAAATTGCCGATCACTTAAAGAAAAGAAATACTGTTGTTGTCAATTTAAAAAGAGTAACTAGTGATCAAGCAAAGAGGATTGTGGATTTCTTAAGTGGAACGATTTATGCGATTGGTGGAGACTTACAAAAAATTGGTGGGGGAATTTTCTTATGCACACCAAATAATATCAACGTTCAGGGAAAAATTAGTGACGAGTCAGATGGAAAAGATATCCATGATAATGATGATATTAATATAGAATGGTAAAAACACTTGAAATAAAGAAAAACTTATGTTAGAATAAATTCTGCTTAGCGAGGTGTATCTCATGAGTCAAAGGGTAGTTTCTACTTTGGAAAATATGAATGTAGAGGAATTACGAGACCTTTTGAGGGATACTTTAAAGAAAGAAGAAGCTATGCGTATCAAGTTGTCTTCCCAAGATGCTAAGATTAAGGCCTTAGAGCAAGAACTAAAAAAGTCTAAAGAGGTTCGTGGATATGCTTTAAAAGAAAGTGAGAAGATTCTTGATGATGCGAAAAGAAATGCTGATCGCATTGTGAATGAATCCTTAATACGAGCCGAAAAAGTAGAGATGGAATCTTTCTTACTAAGAAAAAATATTGATATTCTAAAAGATAAGTTAAAAAAGGCTATTGATGAAAAAATACTAGATGTAGAAAGCAAATGAAAAAGACGCTAGTAAAAGAATCCTATTAGAGAACTGATGGTTGGTGCAAATCAGGAAGGAATTTTGCTAGAAATCACTTTGGATGCTTTATTTTGAAAATAGTAAAAATAAACGTTACTCGCGTTAAGAGTTTGAGTGTATGAAAGTTCATAAACTAAGGTGGTACCACGGGATATTTTCTCGCCCTTAGATTTATGAACTTTTTTTGTAAGGAGGGATTATGCAAACAGAATATGAAGTAAGGGTTCTAGAAATTGATCAAACAGAAATGATTCATAAGCTAGAATCTTTAGGGGCTTCTTTAAAATTTTCTTCTTTACAGAAAAGATATGTATATGATTTTTATCCTGTTCAATCTGGCAAATGGATACGTCTTCGAACGAATGGTCAAAAAACAACTTTAACAATAAAAGATATTAAAAAGAAAACAATCGATGGAACAAAGGAATTAGAGATTGTCGTGGATGATTTTGAAAAGACGAACCAAATTCTATTGGAACTTGGATATACTCCAAAAGGCTTTCAAGAAAATAGACGAATTCAATACAACTTAGATGGCGTTGAAATTGATTTTGATACTTGGCCAATGCTTCCAACGTATATGGAAATTGAAGGGAAAAACGAAAAAGAAGTGTATCAAGCAATGGAAAAGTTAGAGATTTCAAAGGAAAAAATAGCGACTTTGGATGTAGAAAGTATTTATGGATTATACGGTCACTCAAAAGAAGAGATTACCGATTTACGATTTGAGAGGGAGGAAAATAATGAAAAATTTTAAAGAATTAGATAAAAGACCAGTGAGTGAGGTAGAAGAGGCTATTTCTAAATCTTGGAAGAGTATCAATGCGATGCATGATGCTCAAGTGAAACTAAGAGAAAAGAATAAAACGTTCGTTTTTTATGATGGACCTGCTTTTGCGAATGGATTTCCAGGACTTCATCATATGGTTTCCAAAAATTTAAAAGATTCTGTTACCAAATATCATGTTATGAATGGGGAAAAAGTTATTCGTAAGATTGGATGGGATACTCATGGACTACCTATTGAAAACCATGTAGAGAAAAAGTTAGGAATTTCTTCTAAGAAAGAGATTGAAAAACTTGGAGTAGATAAATTCAATGAAGAGTGTCGGAAAAGTGTTCGCGAAAATGAATCTGCTTTTACGGATTTAACTCGTAAAATGGGACAATTCTTTGATGTAGAACATCCTTATTTAACTTATAAAAATGAGTATATTGAAACCGAATGGTGGATTTTAAAGGAAATGTTTAAGAAAGGTATGTTCTATGAAGGAACAAGAGTAGTACCATATTGTCCACACTGTGGAACAGGTCTAGCTACTCATGAAGTTGCTCAAAATTATCAGACAGATACGGCAATTACGGTTATTGTTCCTTTTAAGAAAAAGGATGAAGATATTTATTTCCTTGCTTGGACGACAACACCTTGGACATTAATTGCCAATGTAGCGCTTTGTGTAAACCCTGAGGAAGACTATGCCTTAGTAGAATCTAAAGGTACTAAGTTTATCATGGGAAAAAGTTTAGTAGAAAAAGTATTGGGAGAGGAAGCAAAAGTCCTAAAAACTTATAAAGGAAAAGAATTAGAATACCAAGAATATGAGCAATTAATTCCTTCTTTTGATGTAGATAAAAAAGGATTCTTTGTTACTTGTGATTCTTATGTTACGATGGAAGATGGAACTGGTATTGTTCACATTGCTCCTGCTTTTGGTGAGGATGATGCGAATGTTGGTAAAAAATATGACTTACCTTACCTAAATCCAGTTGGTAAAGATGGATGTTATGTAGGTGGATTATGGAATGGACGATTTGTTCATGACGTGAATGAAGAAGTTGTTACCTACTTAAAAGAAAATGGCAAACTTTTCAAAAAACAAAAGATAAGTCACGAATATCCACATTGTTGGAGATGTGATACGCCACTTATTTACTATTCTATGCCAAGTTATTATATTAAAGTTAGTGCGATGACAGATAAACTAGTAAAAGCAAATGCGAAAGTTCATTGGTATCCTTCTTATGTAGGAGAGAAGCGTTTTGCGAACTGGCTTAGCAATGCTCGTGACTGGAATGTTTCAAGAAGCCGGTACTGGGGTAGTCCAATTCCTTACTGGAAATGCGAATGTGGACATACCCATATGGTAGGTTCGATTGCCGAATTAAAAGAGATGGCTATTGAAAAAATAGGGAAAGACTTTGGCCTTCATAAACCATATATCGATAATATCCACTTAAAATGTGAGAAGTGCGGTGGGGCTATGAGCCGTATTCCAGACGTTTTAGACTGTTGGTTTGATTCTGGTTCTATGCCTTTTGCGCAATATCATTATCCTTTTGAAAATAAAGAGTTATGGGAAAGTCAATTTCCAGCTGACTTTATTTGTGAGGGAATCGATCAGACTCGTGGTTGGTTTTACACCTTACTTGTCATTTCTACTTTCGTAAAGGGATGTTCTCCATTTAAAAATGTTTTGGTAAATGACTTATTACTAGATGCGGAAGGCAAAAAAATGAGTAAATCTCGTGGCAATATTGTTGAACCATTTACAACGATTAAAGAATATGGTTCTGATACTGTTCGCTTCTATTTACTTTATGTATCACCAGTATGGACGCCATTAAAATTTGATTTTGCAGGATTAAAAGAAGTATATTCTAAATTCTTTAATCCACTTAAAAATACGTATAGTTTCTTTGCTATGTATGCCAATATTGATAAAATCGATACGAAAGACTGTGAAGTACCTTATCAAAAAAGAGAAGAAATTGATAAATGGTTACTTTCTAAGTATAATCGTCTCATTCAAGATGTCCGTG
Source organism: uncultured Bacilli bacterium (assembly GCA_947632115.1). Classification (GTDB taxonomy): domain Bacteria; phylum Bacillota_I; class Bacilli_A; order RF39; family UBA660; genus UBA5578. The sequence goes on along the minus strand of CANROB010000008.1, from coordinate 30,309 downwards.
CTTCTTTTGATGAATACGATTTGAACAAAGTTGTGCATTATTTATCAAACTTCGTATCAGAAGATTTATCTAACTGGTATATTAGACGAAATAGAAATCGTTTCTGGGGTAGTGAATTAGATAATTCTAAGAAGAGTGTATATATTACGACCTATGAAGTATTAACCGGATTATCTCAGTTAATCGCGCCAATTACACCTTTTATTGCAGAAGAATTATATCGTAATTTGACAGGTGAAAAATCTGTTCATTTGACAGATTATCCAAAATGCAATAAAAAGAGAATCGATGAACATATCGAGAACCGGATGGATTTAGTTCGTAATCTTATTTCTGTTGGACGTTATGTTAGAGAAGAGAAGAAAATTAAAGTTCGTCAACCATTAAGCGAAGCTTTAATCGATGGCAAAAATCGAGAACTTATTGCTGATTTAGTACCACTTATTGAAGAAGAGTTAAATATTAAGCAAGTCCTTTTTGTGGATGATTTAAATGATTACATGAATATTTCTTTAAAACCTAATTTTAAAGAGGTAGGAAAGGTTTTAGGACCTCTTATGAAAGAGTTCCAAACAAAACTAGAACAGTTAAAGATGGAAGAGATCAATAGTCTTCAAAGTGGGAAAAGTATTACTATGACGTTAGGAGGAGAGAAAAAAGAAATTACTCCTAGCATGGTAGATATTCGTATTTCTTCGAAAGAGGGATTTGATGTTGGTATGGAAAATAATAATTTTATGATTATTGATACCACTTTAACAGACGATTTAATCAAAGAAGGAAATGCTAGAGAAATTGTTTCTAAAGTACAGCAACTTCGTAAGAATAGTGATTTTAACGTAACCGATAGAATTTACTTATACTATCAAGGAGATGCTGATATCGATGATTGTATAGAAGAGTTTAGAGAGTTTATTCAACAGGAAACACTTTCTTTAAGTGTTACGAAGAGTGAAAAAGCAAAAGAAGAAATCGACATCAATGGACATAAGACATTCTTCACTGTTTTAAAAGCAAAATAAAATAGGAAGGTTACTTCCTATTTTTTAAAGTAAGGGGGAATTACATGAATAGTATAACATGGGAAAAAAGTGATAAAACCCATAGAATTTTACCACTTCCTTTAGGCTATTCTTCACTATATTTAATTGAGCGAGACCTAAAACCGATGAGAGAAGAATTAGAATCTTTTTTAGAGGATATGTCTTATATGAAAAGTCTTTCTTTTTCTCAATCTGTTTTATTTTCTCATGAAATTCAAGCAAATAATGTCATTGAAGGATATCAAGATGATGTATCTCTTGTGGATAATGTCATTCATCAAAAACTTTTAATAAGCGATGAGACAAGAAGAAAAAGAATTTTAAATTTATACAAGGGATATCGTTATATCTTAGAGGGAAGGGAATTAACGGAAGATAATTTAAAAGAGTTATATCACATTTTATCAGATGGTTTATTAGAGGAATGTGATAGAAACATGATGGGAGAATATTATAGGCAAGCTCCTGTTTATATCTTTTATTCCGATAATCCTTGTAAACCTCCCGATGAAGGAGTACCGGTATCCGAGATTTCTTTTAAGATGGAAAAGTTATTTTCCTATTTAAGAGAAGAAGAAAAACAACAGAGTCTAACAGATACTTATTTAGTTTCTCAGATTGCCCATTTTTATTTTCTATATATTCATCCATATTTTGATATCAATGGAAGAACTTCTAGAACAACGGCCATGTGGTATCTTTTGAATCAAAAAGCTTATCCATTTATTATTTTTAATCGTGGAATTCAATTAGCAAAACAGGAATATTACCGAGTAATTCGTGATGTAAGAAAATATAAAAATGTCACTTTTTTCTTAAACTATATGATGGTTACTGTGAAAAAGGAATTAGAAAAAGAACATATCATAGAAATGATTTCTCAAAGTTGCGGAAATCCTCTTAGTTCTTTAGATTACCAAACCATGCAATATATCCTTTCTATGAAAGGGGAGATGACCTATTATGACTTTGTTGCTTTCTATAACCGTCAAAACGAAAAGAAACATAAAGAAGAAATCATAAAAACCATGCTAGACCCACTAATTGATAAAAGAGTTCTTTTACCAGGAAGGAAAATTCCTAAGAAAGATAATCGTGTATTCTCGCTAAATCCTTCTATGTATGAGATAGACCCAGCCAAAGTAAAACGTATCGAATTAGCAAAAAAAGAGAGATAATCTCTTTTTTAGTTGTTTTTATTTTTTATATATTCTCTTAACATTTTGGTAAGGGCTCTTTTTTCAATTCTAGATACATAACTTCTAGATATGTGATAGAATTTGGCAATTTCTTTTTGCGTTAATTTGTCTTGCCCATTTAAACCATATCTTTTTTCTATAATTTCTTTTTCACGGGGAGAGAGAAACTGAAAATATTCATCGATTTTTTTAATATTATCTTGGGTATGAATATCTAGTGCAAAATCAGGATTCGGGGTTTTTAAGATATCTAATAGAGTAATTTCATTTCCTTCCTTATCAAATCCAACTGATTCATTGATACTGATATTTTTGCTATTACGTTTATTAGAGCGGTAAAACATGAGAATCTCGTTTTCAATACAGCGAGCAACATACGTAGTAAGCCTTGTTTTATGATGATCTGAATAACTATCAATCCCTTTAATAAGACCAATAGTTCCGATACTGATAAGGTCATCTTCTTCATCTTTTCGATGTTCATATTTTTTGACTAAATGAGCAACTAAGCGAAGATTGTGTTCAATCAAGGTATCTCTTGCTGCTTTATCCCCATTTCTGGCTTTTTCTAAGTAGAATTCTTCCTCTTCTTTTGTGAGGGGATCAGGAAAGACTTGATTAGAATAAGCCGCACAAAAGAGATTAAAATCTTGGAATATCCATTTTAAAAATTGAAACATATATCAAACTCCTACTAAAATATATGATAAATTTTTGAAAACATATCTTTCTTATTGAAAAGTTTTATGCTATAATACATGTAAGGTAGGCGATTCGATGGGAAAGATTAGATTCGAAAGATTGAATATGAAATGGATTCTAGTAATTGGAATCATTATTATTTTGTTGTTGACGCTTCTTTTTGTAGTTTTTAGAACAAATCTCATTATCGATCATGGCGATGATTGGGGAAAGAATATATGGGGACATAAAAATTCTTGTACTTTAAATTGTGATACCAATGGTGATGGCATCTGCGATTTAAACTGCGACCTTGATGGTGATGGTAAATGCGATTTAAATTGTGATACCGATGGTGATGGTAAATGTGACCTAAACTGTGACACCGATGGCGATGGTAAATGCGATTTAAACTGTGACTCCGATAATGATGGTGTTTGTGATTTCAACTGTGACACGAATGGCGATGGCAAATGTGACCTAAACTGTGATACCGACGGTGATGGTGTTTGTGATTCTAGCTGTGACACCGATGGTGATGGTGTTTGTGATTTAAACTGTGATACCGATGGCGATGGCGTTTGTGACACCAATTGTGATCTTGATGGCGATGGCAAGTGTGATCGAAATTGTGATGCTAACGGAGACGGTATTTGTGATTTAAACTGTGATACGAATAGTGATGGCAAATGCGATTTAAACTGTGATACGAATAGTGATGGCAAATGTGATATCAACTGTGATACGAATGATGATGGCAAATGTGATAAAAACTGTGATACGAATGGGGATGGCGTTTGCGATACCAATTGTGATAACAATAAGGATGGTAAGTGTGATCGAAACTGTGACTTTAACCAAGATGGTAAGTGTGATTTAAACTGTGATGCTAACGGTGATGGCCGATGCGACTTAAACTGTGATTCTAACAGTAATAATAAATGTAATTTAAACTGTGATACGAATGGCGATGGTAAGTGTGACGTCAATTGTGACACGAATGGCGATGGCAAATGTGATAAAAACTGTAAAGGTGAAGTAGAACTTCCAAATGTTGGAGATGGCCTTTATCCTGGTGAAATTCCAGATATCAATGATCCAAGTAATAGTGATGATGGGGTTTCAGAAGGCGCAAAACAGCGAATAAAACCAGTGGAACAATTAACGGAATTGGAAAGAAAATGGATTATTCGTGAGAATTTTAAAAATGAGATGGAAAATCTTGGAATGGACGATAATGGAAATGATATGAAGGAAACTTATAAAAGAAATTGTACTGCTAAAGAGCCATGTACCTTTGATGCTGGAGATTATGGAGAATATAATGAAGAATACGGAAAAAAATATGGTTATTGGATTATAACTTGTTCCGGTACAATATCTTCATGGTACGATGATGATGGTGTACTTCAGTATTCTGATGATAAAATAGAATGTACAAAGAAATAGTGTAGTTAACTATTTCTTTTTTCTTTAGTTACCTTATTGTATGACTATGAATTTTCAAAAGTATTTCAAAAAGAAATACTTTTTTATGTTATAATAGGTCTAGGTGATTCGATGGAAAACTTTATTATGGGAACCTATAAACAAAGTATATTTGAGTCAGATAAGGGATATGTAATAGGTCTTTTTAAAGTAAAAGATACTAACATAGAATCCATGAAGGATTATATTAATAAATTGATTACGTTTACGGGATATTTTTCTGAGTTAAATGATCAAGAGAATTATTACTTTTTTGGAGAAGAGGTTGTTCATCCAAAATATGGGCATCAATTTAAGGTGAGTCGTTATGAACGGATAAAACCAGAGGATAAAGATGGAATTGTAGAATTTCTGGCGAGTGATCTATTTAAAGGGGTTGGTGAGAAATTAGCGCTATCTATTGTAGATACGTTAGGAGAAAATGCGCTAGATAGAATATTAGAGGATAAAAATAATCTCCTATTAGTTCCAAAAATGACGATGAAAAAGGCTGATAGTATTTATCAGACATTATCAAAATATGAAGAAAGTCATAAAATGATTGTTTATTTAACAGAACTTGGTTTTGTGATGAGGGATGCTCTTTTAATTTATAATACTTATAAAGGGAATACGATGATGATTTTGGAGCACAATATCTATAGGGTTTTAGAAGATATTGAAGAGATTTCTTTTTTAAAAGTTGACCGTATTGTCCGCGATAAAGAGCTAACTATCGATAATGATTTACGTATCAAAGCATGTATTTACTATATGATGAAGGAACTAACTTATAAAAATGGAGATACGTATTTACATTTAGGAGAGATTACGGAATCTGTTTCCCAGTACTTAGGATTTGATGTCGATAGTAAATTAGTAGAAGAATTGTTATGTGAATTAAATGGCGAGAGGAAAGTAGAAATAGAAGGGGATAAATATTATTTAGAGGAGATTTTCGAGGCAGAATATACGATTGTTGAAAAAATCAATTTTTTACTTCAAAAAAAGAAGAAAAAATATAAAAATTTTACGGAAGAATTAGCGTTATTAGAAAAAAATAATCAAATTTCTTATAACAAAAAGCAAAAAGAAGCTATTGAAAAAGCGTTAAAAAATAATATTGTTATTATTACGGGTGGTCCAGGAACAGGAAAGACTACCATTATTAAAGCCATTGTAGAGCTTTATACAACCTTAAATCAGATTTCTTTAAAAGAGGCAACTAACGAAATTGCTTTATTAGCGCCAACAGGAAGAGCTAGTAAGAGAATGGCAGAATCAACAAATTTTCCTGCTAGTACGATTCACCGTTTTTTAAAATGGAATAAAGAAACCAATCATTTCGCAGTTAATGAGTATGACCCTGATTTTAGTAAATTCATTATTATTGATGAAGTAAGCATGATTGATATATCTTTGATGGATAGTTTATTTAGAGGACTCACTAGTGATATTCAAGTGGTATTGGTAGGAGATGCCAATCAACTTCCTAGTGTAGGACCAGGAATGTTATTAAAAGACTTTATCGATAGTGGTTTAGTAGATGTTATTCAACTAGATCATCTCTACCGACAAAAAGAGGATAGTTATATTCCTGAATTAGCTTGTGAAATTCGAGAAAACCAATTGGGAGACTTTTTAAGAACGAGGGATGATTATACTTTCTTACCTTGTTCTTCTAATGCCATTTTGATGAATTTACCAAAAATATGTCGTCAAATTTTGGAACACGGATATGATTATAGAAAAGTACAAGTAATGGCTCCTATGTATGCAGGAGTAAATGGTATTGATAATCTAAATAAAGTATTGCAAGAAGTTTTTAATCCTCCAAGTAAAACAAAAAATGAATTAAAAGTGGGAGATGTTATTTTTAGAGAACAAGATAAGGTCTTACAATTAGTCAATGTTCCAGATGAAAATGTTTTTAATGGGGATATTGGCATTATTGAAAGTATTCAAAAAGCTAGCATGACAAAAAGTGGAAAAAATGAAATAACCATTGATTTTGACGGTAATTTAGTGACTTATCAGCCGAAAGATTTTATGAATATCAAGCATGGATTTATTATTAGTATCCATAAATCACAAGGTAGTGAATTTGATGTAGTAGTCATGCCTCTTAGTACTTCTTATCAAAGAATGCTTTATCGTAAACTTATTTATACTGGAATTACACGCGCTAAGAAAAAATTAATCTTAATTGGCGAAGTAGATGCTTTCACTTATAGTGTACATAATGAACAGGAAAATATACGAAAGACAGATTTGCTACAAAAATTATTAGATAGTAGTATAAAGAAGGTAGAAATGTAAATACTAAAACTGTATATAAGAAATTATATACAAGTCGTTATAGTCTAGTGTGAGGTGATGGTATGCAAATGGGGAAAGATGTAGCCCTCATTGCGTTAGGTGCTATGGGTATGTTTTTATACCAAAAATATAGCAAACCTGTCATGGAAAAGGCAGAAGAGTTAATGAATGATGCGGTTCGCATGGCAGATAAAAAACTAGACCAGATGATGTAAAAAAGGCCCATTTGGGCCTTTTTGCGTGCTAACAGGATAAAATCAAAAAAGAAATATGTTATAATAAGAAAGAAGAATTAGAAAGAGGTATTTTCATGAGTGAGAAAATACAAGGAATTTTTATGATTGCTTTTTTTATTTTGATTGGATTATCCTTTTCACCTATTTCCCTTGATGATAAGGCAATGCCGCAAAGTTCTAAAAATCTCTTTTATCAAGATTATTTAGAATTAACGGCTAAGTATCCCCATAATCAGCAATCATTTACGGAGGGTTTATTTTTTTATCAAGGAAAGTTATATGAATCAACGGGATTATATGGAGAATCTTTTTTATATAAGAATATGGATATAAAAACAGGAGAGGCAGAATCCTATTATCGCTTTCCAGATTCTATTTTTTTAGAAGGAACTACCGTTTTTAAGGATCAGTTATACGCTTTAACGTATCAAGAGAATAAGGCATATGTTTTAAATCCTAATACGTTAGAAATCATAAAAACTATTTTCTATCCCCGTGAAGGTTGGGGACTTACTACTAATGGCGAGGAACTAATTGCTAGTGATGGATCTTCTACGATTTATTTTATGGATGAGGATCTAGAAGTTAATCACAGCATACTCGTTACTTATGATGGAAAAGAAATTAAAAATCTCAATGAACTAGAGTATATTGATGGGTATTTGTGGGCAAATGTGTGGAAAACTAATGATATTCTAATTATTAACCCAAAAACGGGAGAGGTTATTCAAAAAATAGACTTTACTACTCTTTATCAACAGGGAGAGAATATGGAGAATGTTTTAAATGGAATTGCTTATAATCCTGATACAGGAAAAATTTATATAACGGGAAAAAGGTGGCATACGCTTTTTGAATTTGAAATAAAAGACAATTGATTATAGATGATTTTGCATTTTTTCTATTTTATGATATAATATCCCGCTGAAAAAGAGGAAAATGTATGAAAATTTTTAGAAAATTATTGGGAAAAAGAGTTACTAAAGAGCCACAGTTAAATAAAGCGGAATATGTTTTAAAAGGATCTTGGGGAACCGTTAGATGGGAAAAACAACCATTTTTTGAAGAAGAAAAAAAGGTTCCTAAAGAATCAACAAAGGAGGATACCCAGGATACAACTAGTATTCGTATGGTAAATGTTCGTTCTATCGGGGATGCCTTTTATATTTCTACACTTGTCAAAGAAAATTATGTGGTAATTGCCAATTATGAATTTTTAAGTCCCTATGAGCAAGAACTTTTTATGAAGAATTTATCTGTTAATCTTATGAAACAGGGAACACATCTAGATCGTATTTCAAAAACTGTACTTATTTGTGGAGAAAGAGGAGCGGTTGTGAATAATACCACTTTAGAGACTCCTGCTAAAATATATTGCATAGAGAAATATTTCAAGAAAGGGTAGAAAATAGAATATACCCTTTCTCTTTTTTACTATTTTAAATGTCTAATTCTTTTCTCATTCCGTTAAATGTTTTTTATGATATAATGGAGTCGGTGATGAGATGAAAAAGAAAATTTGTTTATTCAGCATATTATTTGTTATCATCGATCAAATACTAAAAAAAGTAGTTACCATGTGGATTCCTTATCAAGAGGAAAAGGAAGTCATTCCCCATTTTTTTTATTTGACAAATGTTCATAATAAAGGGGGAGCTTGGAGCATTTTTAGTGGAAATGTCTGGGTTTTCGTATTGGTAGGAATTGTGGCAGTCCTTGCGATTTTCTTCTTTTTAGAAAAAGAAAAGTCATTATCAAAATTAGAGATATTTTTATACACTATCTTAATAGGAGGAATTATAGGAAATTTAGTCGATCGTATTCTTTTAGGATATGTCATTGATTATCTAGGATTTATCTTTGGTAATTATTATTTTCCTGTTTTTAATTTTGCGGATATGGGAATTGTACTATCCATTTTCCTTTTAATGGCTATTAGTATAAAGGAGGAATATAGATGCAAGAAATAAAAATAACAGAAGATCTATCTACCCGTATTGATCAATATCTTTCTTCCCAGTTATCCATTAGTAGAACAAAAATAGGAAAGATGTTAAAGGATGGTTCTATTTTAGTAAATGGAAAAGAGGCTAAGGCTAGTTATGTACCAGTTGCTTCCGATATCATTACTGTTTCAGAATGTCAAGAAGAAATCCATGCAGAACCAGAAAAGATGGATTTAGATATTGTATATGAAGATGATGAAGTAATGGTTGTGAATAAGGCAAATGGGGTAGTGGTTCATCCAGCAGTTGGAAATCATCATGGAACACTTGTCAATGGCCTTTTATATCATTCTAAAGATTTAAGTAAGGTAAATGGAGAATTTCGTCCTGGAATCGTCCATCGTATTGATGCTTATACAACAGGCCTTTTAATGATTGCGAAAACGGATGAAGCCCATGCCTCTTTAGCAGAACAATTGGCGAAGAAGACGATTACTAGAAAATATTGGGCCATCGTTTGGGGTGTTATTCCGCATGATACAGGAACAATTGATGCCCCTATTGGAAGAGACCCTCTAGACCGTAAGAAAATGACTGTTACTGCTACTAATAGTAAAGAAGCAATTACTCATTTTAGGGTATTAAAGCGATATAAACGGGCCACTCTAATAGAGTGTGTACTAGAAACGGGAAGAACTCATCAAATTAGAGTTCACATGAATTATATTGGATATCCTATCGTTAATGATCCAGTTTATGGGAAAAGAAAAAAAATAGACGATACGGGTCAATGCTTACACGCAAAAACGATAGGATTTGTTCATCCAAAAACAGGAAAATATATGGAATTTGATAGTGAACTTCCAGCTTGTTTTACGAATATTGAAAACTATTTTGAATCAGAATAACTTTACTAATAAAGGAAAATATATTACAATATAAGTGGTGATGAAAGTGAATATAACATTAAATAAAAACGATGAAATTGTTATGAAATTGATTCATTATTTCATTACAGAACAAGGCTATAATCCGATTGTTCTTCATGGGGCAAAAGACGAGATATGGCTTGAAAACTCAGAGCAAGACTATCAAATTGTTAGAATTGTGACGAACTATATTCATAATGATGAACAATTTGATTTTGATATCTACCGTACCGAACAAATTATGAAAAGAATCAAACACAAAACCTTTTCTTTTAAAATGAATGCTTTAAGTATTTTCATTAATTTAGGGGAAAATGTACATTTAAATGAAGTAGAGGTAGACAATATTGACTGTATTGAAATTAAAGATATTAAAGATCTTGAAAATTACAGTTTTGTAACAGAAACTTTCCCAACAATCACGAAAATTGATAAAGTTACGGAAAAGGGATTAGAACTCTTCATGAAATTGACAGAAGAAATCAATCAAAAAAATCAAGAAGATGCCCTAAAGGCAGAAGATGTCTTCAGTAAGAAAAGACCTATTATTACTTATGCTTTGTTAATTGGAAATTTGGTTTTATTTTTAGCTATGTTATTAACGGGAGCCAATATTTTTTCTATCGATGCACAAACCCTTTATAATTTTGGTGGGTTGGTAAACTTTAATACGATGGGACATGATTATTTCGAACTTTACCGGTTACTTACAAGCATGTTCTTACACGTTGAACTTTTCCATTTTCTTTTTAATATGTATGCCCTTTATGTTATTGGACCGCAGTTAGAAAGTTTTTTTGGAAAAACCAAATATTTACTAATCTATCTTGGAAGTGGTATTATTGGAGGACTTTTCTCCATGGCCTTCCAACCCGATGGTCTCGTTAGTGTAGGTGCTTCTGGAGCAATTTTTGGATTGCTTGGTGCTCTTCTTTATTTTGGATATCACTACCGTGTATATCTTGGTTCTGTTATGAAGTCTCAAATTATTCCGCTTATCGTTTTTAACTTATTAATAGGACTCATGATTCCAGAAATTAATATGGCTGCTCATTTAGGTGGACTTTTTGGTGGCTATTTAATGGCAAAATGGGTTGGTGTCAAATATAAGAGTACGAAAGCAGATCAAGCAAATGGATTTATTATGACAACAATTATGGTAGTATTCTTATGTTATTTAAATTTTTTTCGTTAAAATATGTCAAATAAGTTGTCAAAAAAAGGGAAAAGAAGTCAATTTGATTTCTTTTTTTTTCGGTGCATGGTAAACTGAGAATAGATGAGTAGGTGATGATATGCTAGGGATGATCCATTTAAATGACGAAAAAGAAGAAAAAAAGGAAACTGAAAAAAGAGAAACTTCCAAAGAAGAGCAAATGAAAGGGGTTGCCGAAGTTTATGGAATATCTTTGGCAGATATAGAGGAAGTACATCTTCCTAATGGAAAAGAATATTTTAAATTTTATAATCCGAAAGATCGGACTGTGAAGATGATTGAAAATCGAAAAGATGGCAAAAATTTAAGTGAACAGTTTAAAGAAATTCAAAAAACATTGGCATCTTCTCAGGGGGATGATAGTCTTGCTAATGCGAGAGCGGTTTTTGATTACCAATTAAAATTTGAAAATGTAGAACTTAATTTGATTCCTATTCATGATTTAAAGGGGAATAGTGCTAGTTATCGCTATCTTTTAGATAGCCTAGATATGGGAAAGAAAAAAGCCGTTCGCGTACTTTTGGAAAACATAGAATATTTAAATTTGGAATATATCAACCTTGAAAATGCCATTGGAATTGATAAAGATAGAAGGGTTATTAATTCCGAATATAATTATCAAACAGGAAAGTGTGAATTAAAGGCTGCCGAAATTAGAAATTATGAGACGAATCAAGCAACATCAACAGGGGATACTTATACCTTTGATGTAACGGAAGAGGAATTTGATAGTCTTGTTGCTAATATCGATGTTTCATCTGATATTCCTACTATTATTCCAGAAGAAGAAGTGGAAGGAAAACAAAGTACAGCGCCAATAGCTCCTACCATTCGTGGAAGAAGTATCAACATGGCTTTTGCTATTCAGGCTTTCATGTATCCAGAAATTATTGAGAGAAGTGAGATGTCAGACTTTGATAAGATGCTTTATCAAGGTATTGCTAGAGCTCTTCATCGTAAAAGAGAAAAGAAATCTGGACTAACAGACTCTAAACAGTATGTATTAAAGAAAGACGATAAGAACTCGCAAGCTGCTTTTGTAGATGGCATTTTATTAATTTTAGTATCTGGCTTTTGTGCAGGTATGGTCGTTATGTTTTTAATGATGATCTAAAGCTTCTACGGAAGCTTTTTTAAATGTTTGGATTTTCGACATCGGCAATGGTTTCCGTATTGGATAAGGTAACGATATAAAGAGCAATAACAGAAGAGATAATCGCTAGAATAGAGGCAATAATTTGTAAGGATTCACTTTTGGTATCTTTTCCTTTCCTTTTTGTAATTTGATAAAATCGATAATTGATATAAAGGAACAAAAGACCGACTAATAAAATTAAAATACGGTTAAGATACGTTAAGGATAAACTTTCTTGATTGGTTAGGATTTTTGTTCTTTTTTGCGTACCTAATTTTTGATTATACGTAATGATAATAGCAAGAATAGTAGTAAGAAGGGTAATGGCTAAACCGAATAGTTGGTAATTGATGAGTTTTGTCTCTTCCTTTTTCATAGTAAACTATATGATTTAGAAGCTAAGATTAGGAGCAAATCCTACTTTTATAAGGCGAAAACTATCTCTTCTTCTTAATTTATGCTATAATTTAGATGGTGATTTTGTGCAAGAGAACATGAGAAATTTTTCTATTATTGCTCATATTGATCATGGTAAGAGTACCCTTGCTGATCGTATCTTAGAGGAAACAGGAGCCATAACAGAAAGAGAACGACAAGAACAATTATTAGATAATATGGATATTGAAAGAGAGCGGGGCATTACGATTAAATTAAATGCTGTCCAACTTCCTTATCATTATCAGGGAAAGGAATATCTTCTTCATTTAATTGATACTCCAGGACATGTCGATTTTACCTATGAAGTATCCCGTTCTTTAGCGGCCTGTGAAGGCGCTCTTTTAGTCGTGGATGCTACTCAAGGAATAGAAGCACAAACCTTGGCAAACCTTTATCAAGCTCTTGACAATAATTTAACAATCATTCCTGTCATTAATAAAATTGATTTACCAAATGCCGATATTGAAAAAGTAAAAAGAGAACTGATGGATACAATTGGTTTTGATGAGGAAGAAATTCTTTTAGTCAGTGCGAAAACAGGAACGGGAATTCCTGAACTGATGAAAGCCATTATTGAAAGAATTCCGGCTCCTAGGGGAGATAGAAAAGCCCCTTTACAAGCCCTCATCTTTGATAGTTACTATGATTCTTATCGGGGCATTGTTACTTTATTACGGGTTGTTCATGGTAGTGTCAAAATAGGGGATAAAATTAAGATGATGGCTACTAATTCGACTTACGAAGTAACGGAACTAGGAGTTCATAATCCTTATGAGAAAAAGGTAGAAGAATTACAAGCTGGTGAAGTAGGATATTTATGCGCTAGTATCAAGAGTATTGAAGATGTAAAAGTAGGGGATACCATTACTTTAGAAAATAATCCTGCTACCTGTGCACTTCCTGGTTATAAGCCTATGAAACCAATGGTTTTCTGTGGCATTTATCCTGTTGAATCTAGTAGGTATCCTGATCTTCGCGATGCTTTAGAAAAATTAAAATTAAATGATGCCTCTTTACAGTTCGAACCAGAAACCTCACAGGCACTCGGTTTTGGATTTCGTTGTGGCTTTTTAGGGCTTCTTCATATGGATATTATTGAAGAGAGGATTGAAAGAGAATTTCATATCGATTTAATAGCGACTTCTCCTTCTGTTGTCTATGAAGTAGAACTTGCGGACCGAAGTGTTGTCATGGTGGATAGTCCTGCTAAAATGCCAGAGCGACAACGTATCGCTACATTAAAAGAACCTTACATTCGTACGAGTATTTTTGTTCCTAGTGAATATATCGGGCCTATTATGGAACTTTGTCAAAATAAACGGGGAAATTATCTTTCCATGGAATATTTAGACGCTACTAGAGTAAACATTCACTATGAATTGCCACTTTCAGAAATTGTCTATGATTTCTTTGATAAATTAAAATCTTATACCAAAGGTTATGCTTCTTTTGACTATGAAATGATTGGGTATAAGCCATCCGATCTAGTGAAGATGGATATTCTTTTAAATGGCGAGATGGTAGATGCCCTAAGTCTTGTCGTTCATAAGGATTTCGCTTACGCTAGGGGAAGAGCGATTGTTGAAAGATTAAGAGAGTTAATTCCAAGACAACAATTTGAAGTACCGATTCAAGCGGTAATTGGTACTAAGGCGATAGCAAGAGCCGATATTAAAGCCATGCGAAAAAATGTCTTAGCGAAATGTTATGGCGGTGACGTTTCTAGAAAACGAAAATTATTAGAAAAACAAAAAGAAGGAAAAAAGAGAATGAAAATGGTGGGAAGTGTTGAGGTCCCTCAAGAAGCCTTTTTAGCGGTACTCAGTATGGAGGAGGAATAGTATGTTAGAAGAAAAAACTTCCAAACAGAAAGTGATAGAATATTTTTTAGAAAATCCTACTGCTACTAATCTAGAAATCAGTGAAAAAACGGGTATTTCCAAATCTTCTGTTCAGAGATATTTGTCTGATCCAAGTATCGGGAATATAACAATTCTAAAAACGAATCGTACGATTGCCGAACAAATTCGCGTTAATACGCAAAGAGGAAGACAAAAAGGAGGAAGAGCTACTTTTCAAACCCATCAGGCTCAAAAAGATGAAAAGGGAAGATTTATAGGAACCAAAAAAGAAATAGAGGAAAAGGATAAAGAGGCTCTTAAACGTCAAGATATTATTCAAGCAGTTTTATATTTTAGTAAAAATCCTTATATGACAATTGATCAAATTGCGAATGATTTAGAAGGAATGAAAGCGCCTGGTGATGGTTCTTCCTATACTAAAGATTATATCTATCGCTGTTTAACAGATTCTAGAGTAGGAGAAATTTTTGGTTCGGTTATTGCTTCCTCTATTAGACAAAGACTAGATGAAAATCGTTATAGTATTTTAAATAAATTAGAAAATGTTTGGAATCCTGAATTTTTTGAAAGCGCTGGTCTTACGGAACGGGAAATTGCCGTTTTGCATTTTCGTTTTTCTGAGGAGGGAATCCGTTCAGCTGATGCCGCAGCTATTTATTTTGGTGTTTCCAGAAATGCCATTTTAAAGTCAGAAAATAACGCTATTGAAAAACTAAAGAACTATCAAGCAGGTATAGGGCAAAAATGATAAAATCAGCTTATGTTCATATTCCTTTTTGTGAAACTATTTGCTCTTATTGCGATTTTTGTAAATACTATTACCAAAAAGAGTGGGTTGATGATTATTTAAATGCCTTAGAAGAAGAAATAGAAAAGCGTTATCAAGGGGAAGAACTTGCTACTCTTTATATTGGGGGAGGAACCCCTAGTGTTTTAACGCTAGAACAATTAGAAAGACTTTTTTCTATTCTCTCCCGTTTGAATCTTTCTAAAGAGGTAGAATATACCGTAGAATGTAACATCGAAAATATTACGGAGGAAAAAATAAAACTCTTTAGAAACTATGGAGTCAATAGGGTTAGTGTGGGTATTCAAACCTTTCAAGAAAAATATCTATCTTTTTTAAATCGACATCATACTTCGGAAGAAGCGATTACTAAAATTTCTATGATGAAAAAGTATATTCCTAATATTAATATGGATCTTATCTATGCAATTCCAGGCGAAACAATAGAAGAATTAGAAAATGATTTAGATACTTTTCTTTCTCTAGATCTACCACATCTTTCTACTTATTCGTTAATGATAGAAGAACATACGAAACTCTATCATGAAAAAATAACGCCCATCCCAGAAGAATTAGATAGCCAAATGTATGAAAAAATAAAAGAGCGCCTAAAAGACTATGAACATTATGAGATAAGTAATTTTTCTAAAAAAGGATATGCTTCTTTACACAACTTAACGTACTGGAATAACTTAGAATACTATGGATTTGGTCTAGGAGCGAGTGGATACCTAGGGAATATTCGTTATACCAATACGCGTAGTTTGAGCCATTATCTAAAAGGAAACTGGGTTTATGAAAAGCAAGCATTAACGCCTTTAGAAACCATGGAAAATGAGTTTATTTTGGGGTTTCGGAAACGGGAAGGAATCTCGCTTTCCCAGTTTCAAAAGAAATATCATAAGAATCCACTAGAGATGAAAGTAGTCCAAGAATTACTTCTAAAGAAATTCCTTGTTCATCAGAATGATTTTTTATTTATTCCGGAGAAATACCTTTATATTTCAAATGAAATTTTAGTTTGTTTTATGGGAATAGAAGAATAGAAAAAGTTTTTTCTATTTTTTTATGGAGAGAATTGACAAGTGTAAAATAAACGCTTATAATGAAACTAGGAGGTAAGTTATGAGAATCGAACTTTTAAATGGAAAAGATATTGAAAATCGTATTAGGACAGTGGCAACGGCAGGGAAACTGTCTCGTACTAAGGAAAATGTATTTGATGTTTTAGAAAGTTGCAATGATTATGAGAAAAATTTAAAGTTGATTAATCGGATTATTAGTATGGGGCATAAAACAATTATTGAACACGACTATTTTGTTTTTGCTCTTTGTGATGTAAGTTTATTGTTAGAACAAAGTATTATTGGGTATCGGCTTACATCTTTTACCATTAAATCAGGAAGAGAGGTAGACTTTGGTCATGTGGGTTACTATGTACCGGATTTTCGAAACCCAGATGGAACAGTTAAGAAGAATAATAAAGCCTTACAAAAAAAATACTGTAAGCACTTAGATTCTCTATGTGAAGAATATGGAAAATTTTTAGAATTAGGGATTAAAGAAGAAGATGCTAGATTCTTACTTTCCTATGCGACCCACACAAATATTGTCATGGGATTAGATGCTAGAGAACTAGAAAAAATGGTTAGTGATTTCTTATATGGTAAAAAAAGTAGGATTGCGGAATTAAAAGAGTTTGGTGAAAAACTACTAGAAATCATAAAAGAATATATTCCTTATTTGATGCCACAAATAGAAGCGATGAAAGAGTATTCAGAAGACCACTTTAAGGAGTATTATCTTCATTCCCGTGTCGTTCCTTATGAGAGGGTAAGAATGACTCATTATACAAAGGATGCAGATGAAGTTATTTTAAGAAGTGCTTTACAGTATCGTAATCAATGTAGCAAAGAAGAGGTAGAACAAATTGAGAAAACATTAGAGGAAAAAGATCCTGCTTGGAAAGAAAAACTATTTGATAAACTAAAAAATAGTAGGGAACAGCGAGAATTTGAACAAGTACAATTTGGGTTTGAAGTCCCAATTTCTCTTATTATATTAAAACATTTGACGCGTCACCGGATGCAATCTTTATTATTTCCAGATTTTGTCCCACTTTGGAATGTGAGAAATTATCAAACACCTCCTAGTGTTCGAAGATTAGCCGAAAAAAGATATCAAGAAATACAAGAGAAAAATGCCAAAATGTTAGAATCTTTTAAAAAGGAAAACATTATGGAAGAAGATCTTATCTATTTTTATTTATGTGGTCAATTTGTAAATGTGATGACATCTATGAATGGAAGAACTTTAGAGTGGTTTAGCCGGATGCGTTGTTGCACGAAGGCCCACTGGGAGATTCGTACGATTGCTAAAGATATGGTAAAACAAGTAAAAGAGGTAGCTCCACTTTTAGGAACTTGTTTAGGAACGACTTGCGAAGCATTCCGTACTTGTCCAGAAGGAAAAGAAAGTTGTGGTAGAGTAAATGAAAGGTAAATTAATATTAATTGAAGGAACAGATTGTTCTGGAAAAGAGACACAAGCAAATTTATTAATGGAAGAATTAAAGAAAATGGGTATGAAAGTAGAAAAGGTATCTTTTCCAGATTACGATTCTCCAACTGGAAAAATTATTGGGGGACCTTATCTTGGAAAACCAGCTATTTGTGAGGGTTGGTTTCAAGAAGGAGCTAATTTAGTAGACCCTAAGGTATCAGCGCTTTATTATGCAGCAGATTTTTTATACCACTTAGAAGAGATGCAAAAGAAACTAGAAAAAGGAACTTGGCTTATTTTAGATCGCTATTTTTATTCTACTTTTGCTCATCAAGGAGGAAAAGAGCGAAAGAAAGAAAAACGTTTGGCGATGTATAAATGGTTAGAAAAATTAGAGATGGACCTTTTAGAATTACCAGACCCAGAAATTAAAATATTTCTCCATATGCCTTATCAATATAGTGTTCTCTTAAGACAAAAAAGAGGAGAATTACCTGATCAAAATGAACAAAGTAAAACCCATTTAAAACATGCCGAACAAGCTTATTTGGAATTAGCACAATTATATCATTTTCACACTATTTCTTGTAATGATAAAAAGCGCATTAAGTCAATTGAAGATATTTCAAAAGAAATAATAGAGTATGTAAAAGGAACAATTCAAAAGTAACAGAGTTGTTCCTTTTTTTTAGATAGTTTGCTATAATAAACTTGGTGATACTATGGAGCATTTTTTAGAACAATTAGAGTCAAGATTGCTTTTACTAGATGAGGATGAGCGTAGAAAAATTATTCAAAAATATCAAACAAGAATGGAACAGGAAATAGAAAGTGGGAAGTCTTTAGATGAGGTAATTTCTGATCTTGGAACTGTGGATTCTTTAGTAGAAGAAATTTATGCTAACTATCATATTAATAAGACTTATAGGGAACAAAAAAGGGATTCTAATCCTATTAATAGGGGAATTGAGTCATGTGCTAAGGTATTAGCAGAAACGGTGGAAGATATTGTTTATTATATAAATCGCTCTAATAATGGAAATGCTTTAGAAACCTTTTTTGGGCTTCTTTTAAAAGTTTTAGTTTTACTTTTATCGATTTTGATTTTAAAACTTCCTTTCTGGCTATTAAATGAAGCGGGTGTAGTGATTTTAGAAGGACTCTTCTATCCATTTAATACCGCCCTTGAGTTTTTGTTAGATTTTGTTTTATCGATTTTGTATTTTACTTTCTGTGTGGGACTTGGCATTTATTTATTTAAAGTAAATGTAAAGGGTACCAAAAAGAAAGAAGGAGTAACAAAAGAAGAACAAACGAAGAAAAGTAAAGACGGAAAGAAAATAAAAAAACAAACCGATTATTTCGTTATCTTTTTACGGGCTATTATTTATGTAATTGCAATTATTCCACTTCTTTTGATTGCCCTTATCTTATTTGGTTTATTTGTTTTAGCTATTTTCCTTATTTATAAAGGCGTATCTCTTGCTGGATTGGCAGCTATCCTTTTAGGATATTTCTTCTTAAGTGTTTTATTAACGGTTTACTTAGTAGATGCCTTGAATCATAAAACAAGGAAATATCGCTTTTCTGTGATTGTATCCTTGATAGCTCTTTTAGTTGGACATGTTTTATTTGTAGATAATATGATTTCTTTTCACTATCCAAAGACTTTAGAAGGTAGTGCTTTTAAACCATTTACGGAATCAACAACCATTTCTTTAAAAAATGATATCTATATAAATTCTTTAACGGGGGACATGGAGACGGTTGTTGATAATTCCCTAGAAGAAAATGAACTAACTATTGAGATGACCTATTATGATGAGTTATATGATGTTATTCTTAGTTCTTCTTCCCAAGATGATAAAGATTATTTAATTCTTTATCCAAAAAGGGATGATTGGGAATATTATGATATTCAATATTGGTTTCAAAATACTTTAGCCGATTTACAGGAAAACAATATTTATAATTATGATGACTTAGATAGAGTAGATGTAAAAGTCTATGGAACAGAAACTACTTTAGCTAGGATTTCTAAGTAAAAAAAGGACTTTTTAGTCCTTTTTTCTATGTTTGAAAAAAACATAGTTTCGTGCTATAATGAGAATAGATTGGGGTGTAGAAATGAAACAATCTTTGAAAGTTGCAATTCACCAAGGAAAAGAGTATGTAGCAACAAACATTCTTTTTATCACGTTTATTGTTACTTCATTAATTAATGCTATGTTAGTTCGCCAAGTTACGATTGGTAATTTTTTTGCGGTCAAACCGATGTTAGCTGATCTTGTTGTCATTTTAGTGCTTGGAGCTTTTGCTTACTGTTTCAAACCAAAACACCGGTTTCCTTATTTCTTTGCTGTGTCTTCTTTATTGACACTCATCTGTATTATTAATGCTATTTATTTTAAGAACTATGTATCTTTTGCTTCGATTTCTTTATTGCGCACATTAACCCAGTTAGGGGGATATACGGATGCTGTTGTAGAAAATATTCTAGAAGTAAAAGATTTTATGTATTTGTGGCAACTCTTTGGACTAGTATTTATCCATCTTCAACTTCGTAAAAAAGAATATTACGAGAAAGTAGAGAGTATCGAATTACCTAAGATTCGTTTCTTAAATACCATTGTTGTGACGCTTATTTTATTAGGACTTTTTATCTCTCTTCTTACTGGCACAGATATCAGTAGATTAAGTAAACAGTGGAATCGGGAATATGTCGTCCAAGAATTTGGTATTTATGTTTATCAGTTTAACGATTTAGTAACTTGTGTTAGAACGCAGTTGAATAGTATGTTCGGTTATGATGAAGCTGCTAAAAATTTCCGTGATTTTTATGCAAATGTTTCCGAAGAACCTACTACGAGAAATGAATATACGGATTTATTTAAGGGTAAGAATGTTTTAGTTATTCATGCAGAAAGTATTCAAAATTTCTTAATTTCTGATGACTTTTTGGATGGAAAACCAGCTTCCTTTAATGGTATAGAAGTTACACCAAACCTAAATCGTTTAGCGAAAGAGGGTATTTATTTTTCTAATTTCTATGCTCAGGAAAGTGCAGGAACGAGTAGTGATACCGAGTTTACTTTTAATACTTCTTTGATGCCATCTACAAGTGGTACTGTATTCATGAACTATTTTGATCGGGATTATGTAACTACTCCAAAATTGTTAAAAGAAATGGGATACTACACCTTTAGTATGCATGCTAATAATCCTACTGCTTGGAATAGAAGTGTTGTCCATCCTAATTTAGGATATGACCATTTCTATGCTTATAAAAATGCCTATACCATTGACGAAACGATTGGTTTAGGATTAAGTGACAAATCTTTCTTTAGACAATCTACTGAGATTATAAAGGATATTGCTTCAGAACACGAAAATTGGTATGGTCTTTTGATTATGCTTACCAATCATACCCCATTTAGTGATATCAACCGATATGCTGAGGAAAATGATTGGCAGTATGAAGTAAATTATAAGTATGAGAAAGTAAATGAAGAAACAGGCGAGAAAGAAGAAGTAGTAGCGCCTTATATGGAAGATTGGAAACTCGGTAACTACGTGAAATCTGCTCACTATGCCGATGAAGCTATCGGAGAGTTTATGGAAGAACTAGATGAGGCAGGTATTCTTGAAAATACGGTTGTTATTATTTATGGAGATCATGATAGCAAACTTTCTGCAAAACAATATAATCGTTACTATAACTATGACCCAGAGCTTGATCGAGTAAAAGATTGTAGTAAAGAAGAGTGTATCGTTATGGATGAATATAATGAAGCATTAATTCGTGGAGTGCCTTTCATTATTTGGTCAAAAGATATTGTGGGAACGAAGTATAACCGTGAAGTAAAAAAGGTTATGGGTATGATTGATGCTCAACCAACTTTAGGAAATATGTTTGGTTTTTACAATAAATATGCATTAGGTCACGACATTTTCAGTACTGAAAATAATGTCATTGTTTTCCCTACAGGGAACTGGATGACGGATAATATCTATTATAATAGTGCAAGAGATAACTATCGGCAAATTAATCCTGAAGCTGAAATCTCTAGAGAAGAAATTGAGAAGTATATCACTTATTCTGACCGCTTAATTAGTGTATCTAATGCTATTATTACTTATGATTTAATTAAGAAGATAGGAGAAAATCCTGAAAACGAACTATTAGAAGAAACGAATGTTGGAGAGACGGCATGAAAAAGAAAAAATGTAAAATAAAGTATGATAATCTATGCTTACTGATTTTTTCTCTTTTGGCTCTACTTCTTCTTGCTATCATTCTTTTCATGGTTATTCATCTTATAAAAGATTTAAAAGGCGAAAAGGGCGAGGAGAATAAAGTATTAGCAGAGATTGTAGATTATGGTTATCAATTAAAAGAAAATAATACAGAATACTTCAAAAAAGTTTACTATGAGTTAAATGATTTACTTCAAAAAGAAAAGGAAGAAGGCTTTGAAGAAGAGTATGCTAAAAAAGTATCTCAACTCTTTGTTGCCGATTTCTATGATTTAAATAGTAAACTAGATAAAACGGATGTTGGGGGAGTCCAATTTGTTTGGAAAGATTATCAAGAATCTTTTAAAAACTTCGCAACAGAACAAACAGGAATTTACTATTATGTTGAAAATAATGTCTATGGTAATCGTAAGCAAAAATTGCCAGCAGTAAAAGAAGTAACTGTAGAATCTATTGATAAAATTCGTTATTCTAAAGAAAAAGTTATGGATGAAAATGCATATGAAGTAAAAGTTAGTATTACCTATGAGCAAAGCCTAGGTTACCCAACACATGCTACCTTGATTCTACTTCACCGTGATAAACTTCTTGAAGTGATTGAAATGAAATAGGGAGTAATCCCTTTTCTTTTTGCGAAAAATATTGTATAATGGCTAATAGAATAGGAGAGGTTGTATGATTGGAGAAATATCTGCTATCGAAGGAAATATCGTTAGCGTAAAATTAAGTATTAATATTAAGGAAGTCCAAAACCTTATCAACTTATACGTATTATTAGAGGATAGTAAGCAAAAGACAGTAGGAGAGATTACGGATATTAATCAAGAAACTGCCTTTATCAATATGCTAGGAGAAATTAGAAATGGTAGGTTTGTATCTGGTATTACTAAGAAACCTTCTTTTGGTGCTAGTGTAAGATTAATTGCTCCTAATAAAATCAATTTTATTGTTGGTGTTGAAAATTACAAGGATGATCAAGACCTTTATATTGGAAAAAGCCCTATTTATGAGGGAATAGAGGTATGTGCCAATGTAAACTCTTTATTTAGTAACCATTTCGCTATTTTTGGTTCTACTGGTAGTGGTAAATCTTGTGGATTCTCTCGTATTATTCAAAATCTTTTTGAGAAGAAAACAGCTGTTGCCTATCGTGCTAGTATCTTTATTTTTGATGCTTATGGTGAATATCACAGTGCCTTTAAGACAATTCAAGAGAAAGCTCCTGAGGTGCGTTTTAAGGCCTATACAACGAATATTTATGATGATATCCCAAAGATTAAAATTCCTCTATGGTTACTTAGTGTAGATGACTATGCTATTCTCTTAGGCGCAGATAAGCATTCTCAAATTCCTATCATTGAAAAAGCTTTAAAGTTTGTTACGATTTTTGGTAGGGAAGAGGATGATGTCATTCGCTATAAAAACGATATTATTGCTCGTGCTCTTTTGGATATTCTTTTAAGTGGTAGACCAGCTTCTCAAATAAGAGACCAATTTTTCTCTATTTTATCTACGTATAATACAAGAGATTTAAACCTAGAAAGTCCAGTATTCCAACCAGGATACACGAGACCATTAAAGCAATGCCTATTAATTGATGCTACTGGTAAAATCCGTGAGATGGAACTTCTTACCACTTTCATAGAATCTTTCTTAGTAGATAATGTAGAGTTATCTCTACCAGATGGAAGCTTTAAGTATACGTTAAAGGATTTATGTTTAGCATTTGATTTTGCTTTAATTGATGAAGGTGCCTTAAAATCGGAATCAGTTTATGAAACAGCGAATGCTTTAAAAGTTAGATTACATTCTTTATTGGATGGAGACTATAGTGTTTATTTTGACTGCCCTGAATATATGTCAAAGGATGAATATATTAAATCTTTAATTACGACAGATGATGGTAAAAAAGCACAACTTATCAACTTTAACATTAACTATGTAGATGACCGGTTTGCTAAGACGATTACCAAAATTTATTCCAAAATGTTATTTGACTATGCAAAGGGACTACAAAAAAGAGCTAGTATCCCATTCCATATCATTTTGGAAGAGGCTCACCGTTATGTTCAAAAAGATATTGACGTAGATTTACTTGGATATAATATCTTTGATCGTATTACCAAAGAGGGAAGAAAATATGGTGTCCTTTTAGGACTCATTACCCAGCGACCATCCGAGATGTCAGAAACGGCTCTTTCGCAGTGTAGTAATTTCTTTATCTTTAAGATGCTACACCCTCTAGATATTAAATACATTCATGATATGGTTCCAGATATCACGGAGGAAGTTATTAAAAAGATGAAAGCTCTACAACCTGGAAACTGTATGGCATTTGGATCAGCTTTTCGTCTTCCAACTTTAATTCAGTTAGATATGCCAAATCCATCTCCATCTAGTAGTAGTTGTGATGTTAGTAGTATTTGGTTTATTAACCGTGAGTAAAAGGAGATTCCTAAGAATCTTCTTTTTTTATCTAAAAAATGATATACTGATAATAGGTGATGAACATGGTAGAAAGTATTGTACAAAGCATTTTAAATTTATTTAGCGGACTTTCTCAGATCCCTTTTGGAAAAGAAATTTTAGTTTTTTGTATTTCCTTAATGCCAATTTTGGAATTGCGTGGGGGACTTATCGCAGCAGCTTTATTGGATTTAAATCCAGTTACTAGTTATCTTGTTAGTATGGTAGGAAATTTACTTCCTGTTCCTTTTATTTTATGGTTTATCAATTCTATTTTACGTTGGATGAGGAAAAGTAAGTATTTCTTTAAAATTGCTAATTGGTTAGATCAAAAAGTAGAGAAGCATAAATCACAAATTGAAAAATATGGATTTTGGGGATTAGTATTCTTTGTAGGAATTCCTCTTCCAGGAACAGGGGCTTGGACGGGATGCTTAATTGCCTCTGTCTTAAACATGAATCGGAGGAAAGCTTTCGTGGCTACCCTTTTAGGAGTACTGATGGCAAGTGTGATTATGATGTTACTTTCTTTTGGATTATTAAAATCGATAGTAGGGTAGTTATGAGTAGATTAGAAGAACTAAAAGGCATTGGGCCCAAAACAATTTCTATTTTAAATCGTTTAAATATTTATACGAAAGAGGATTTAGTTAGTTATTATCCTTTTCGTTTTGATGTGCTAGAAAAAAGTAATTTAAAGGATTCTTTTGATGGAGATAAAGTTATCTTAGATGGCATAGTTGCGACACTTCCTCTAGTTTTTTATTTTCATAAAAAAATGAATAAAATGACCTTTTCTTTCGATACAGGGGAAAATCTTTTAAATGTTACTATCTTTAATCGAGCCTTCCTAAAAGCAAATTTAAAGGTAGGAACCAAGATCATTGTGATTGGGAAATACGATAAACATCATGGAAATATTGTTGCATCCGAGATTCGTTTTGGTTTGCTTCCTAAAGAACCCAAGATAGAGCCCATCTACCATGTGACGAATGGAATTAGTAGTGCTCAGTTAAGTAAGATTATTCTTATCGCTTTATCGTCTGATTGGCAGGTGGAAGAAATCATTCCAGAATATCTCGTTGGGAAATATAAACTAGGTGATAAAAGATCAAGCATTTTAGAAATTCATCATCCGGGAAATAAAAATACTTTAAAAAGGGCCATCAATTATTTAAAATATGAAGAGTTATTTCTCTTTATGTTGAAGATGAATCAGCTCAAAAAAAATCGTGTTTGGGAAAAAGGAATTTCCCGAGAAATATCTAAAGAGGAGGTAGAGAAATTTATTTCCCAACTTCCGTTTCCTCTAACGGATGATCAGATAAAATGTGTGGATGAAGTGCTAGCGGACATGAATAGTCCGAAGGTAATGAAGCGGCTCATCCAGGGAGATGTTGGAAGTGGAAAGACAATTGTCGCTATTATTTCCCTCTACATTAATTATTTGAGCGGTTATCAAGGAGCCTTCATGGCACCTACGGAAATTTTGGCAGAACAACACTACGAAAATGTTCAAAAACTTTTTGCAGCCTATCCTATAAGAGTCGCTCTTTTGACGGGAAAGATGAAGAAAAAAGAAAGAGATGACGTGTTAAAAAAATTAGCTAAGAAAGAACTAGATATTGTAATTGGTACACATAGTCTCTTTAGCGAAGACGTCTATTACGACAGTTTAGGTTTGGTCATTACTGATGAGCAACATCGATTCGGTGTAAATCAAAGAACAAAATTAAAAGAAAAAGGAATTAGTACAGATGTTCTCTATTTAAGTGCGACTCCAATTCCTAGAACTTACGCGATTACGTTATATGGAGATATGGATGTTTCCAATATCCATTTGAAACCAAAGGGAAGAAAAGAAATTATTACGGAAATTTACAAAAATGAGGAGATGAAAACCGTTTTAGCGAAAATTCATCAGCAAATTCGCGAAAATCATCAAGTTTACGTAATTGCTACACAAATTGAAGAGTCAGAAAGTGATGAATTAGAGAATGTAGAAAAGCTAAAAGAGAAATTTGAAAGGGCTCTTGGCAAGGTCGCTAAAATAGGAATGCTTCATGGAAAAATGAATTCTTTAGAAAAAGAGGAAGTCATGGATGCTTTTATCAAAAATGAAATTCAGATCCTTATTAGTACCACGGTTATAGAGGTTGGTATCGATGTTCCGAATGCTACCATGATAGTTATTTTTGATAGTTACCGATTTGGACTTTCCCAACTTCATCAGCTCCGCGGAAGAGTTGGAAGAGGAGATTTTCAAAGTTATTGTCTTCTTTTAAGTGACCGAGAAGAAGAGCGATTAAAGATTATGACAGAGACAACAGACGGCTTTAAAATTAGCGAAGAAGATTTTAGAATGAGAGGCAGTGGGGATCTTTTTGGTACACGTCAAAGTGGCGATATGAGGTTTCATTTAGCCGATATTAAAAATGATTTCCCAATTTTAAAGCATGCTAAAGAAGACAGTCAAGAAGTTTTAGAAAGTGAGGAATATGAGAGTGGGAAATATTCTTATTTGCGGGAAATAATTGAAAAGTCAATATCTCTCGATTAATTGGGAAATATTTCTCAAAAAACATTTGGGAAATATATTGACTTATTTCCCAAATTCCCTTATACTAATAATGGCATGTTACTCCATGCCAGTGCTCTTACGGTCTAAGTGTGAGAGCGCACAACCAAAACCCCCTGAAGTCCAGCAGAAATGCTGGACACTTTTTTTATCCCTTTATTTATAAGGGTTTGTAGCAATTTACATTTTTTAAATATGCCTTTATGTAACAGTTATGTAACATTTTTAGGTATTTTTAGAAATTTAGACATAAAAAAATAAGGAAACTAGCATAGTAACATACTAGGTTCCTTATTCGTTATAAACTTATTTCATAATCATCATTGCTTTTTGTAGAATCAATATCAATATTCGTTTTTGCATTCTCATTTAGATTATCAATAAGCCCTATGATATTATTTAACTTATTTTTAAACATATGAGAATAGGTATTTAAAGTTTCATCAATTTTAGAGTGTCCTAGAAATTTAGCAACAAGTGTTATGTCTGCTCCATTATTGATTAAAAGTGAGGCACAAGAATGCCTAAAATCGTGTATTCTTATTTCTTTAACATTTGCTTCTTTACAATTATTATTTTTTCTTCTTCTAATGACATCATCTCCTAGTGGAACAGCATTGCCAAACACAAACCAGTTTTCACTATAATTTGTAAACTCCATAACCTTATCTTTGAGTTCTTTTAAATCGCTTAATAACTCTTTAGGAATAGGTAAAGTTCTATTACTTGTGAGAGTTTTAGGACTTGTTATGATATATTTTTTACCATTTACATTGTCCGATAACCCTTTATTGATTCTAATTGTACCATTTATAAAATCAATATCATTCCAATTTAATGCTCGTGCTTCTCCTTTACGAAGTCCACAGAAGTATAATGTTTTAAATAAACACTTAAATGTTAAATTTTCTTCTACTGAAATAAACTTGTTAAATTCTTCATAAGTCCAAAATTCCATTTCTTTTTTTATTTCATTTGGATTAGTAAAGTTAGTCATTTTAGGGTAGATTTGATTAAAATTTAATCCATACCATTTTGTTCCAAAATTCATAATTGTTTTTAGAAATTTGTAAATATAATTTCTAGTTCTATTTGATAAAGGGTATTCTAAAATTTTCTTTCTCCACATTTCATAGTGTTGTAAACTAAATTCTTTCACTTTAATATTATCTAACAAAGCCATATATCGCATCCTATCCTTATAAGTGTGTAGGGTAGTTTCTTTTACTTTATCTTCTTGATAATCGTAAAATGCTAAATATAAATCTCTAAAAGTCATATTATTATCAGGTCTATATTTATCTAATTCTAAAAGAAAAATTCTTTCAGCCTCTTGAGCTTCTGGCTTCGTTTTAAATAACTTTGATTGATATTGTTTTGTTTTACCATCTAAATCTTTATATCGCACATGGAAATTCCATTTACGACCATCTTTAGTCCATTTTTTTGGATCTAATCTATTAACTGACATAATATCACAACCTTTCTATTTCTAATTCATTTGATTTATTTTTTTCTAAATTAAAAAGAACTTTTTTGTGTTCTTCTAATGCCATAGTATGGTACTTTATACTTTTTACATCATCTCTAGTTTTATCTTCTTTGAGTGATAATTTTAGTGATTCAATAATCAATTTTTCTTTTTCAATATTAGTGTTTTTATCAATAATAACTTCCATCATATAAATGCTCCTTTCTACATTCCAATTTCATAATCATCTTTGTCTTTATCATTATTTTTGGTATAGTAACCATAGTTAATTGCATCAGCAATATCTTCATAATCTTCTAATCTCTCTTTAGGTTTATCTCTACCTAGAACTTTGTCTATTGCCTTACACATTTTTTTAAATAGATTTTTCCACTTATCAATTTCTTTTTCAAATTTGATTTTCAAACTTTCAATATTATTGTTTAAAATATCCACCAATTCACTTAATCTACCAATCTCTTGATCCTTTTCGTTGATAACAGATTTTTGCTCCTTAATAATTTTGTTTTTCTTGATTAGTTCACTATTATTTTTAAATGTTTTATTTTCCTTTGTTAATTTATCAATCATCAAATCTTTATTATTGTTATCAGTAGATAAGACAATGACTTTATGCTCTAAACCTTTGGTGTATTTTATGATTTTAACAACATCATCTTCTTTATAGCCACCAAGTTTTCTTTTTACAGGATTTAGTAAATCATTATCAACCTCTTTTTCTAGGTTTTTAAGCCCATTTTTGGAGTTTTCAATTATTTGCAGGGTATTTTCTTTTTCTTTGTTTAATTCTTCTAATTCAGCCTTTTTTTCGGCTATATCATACTCTAATTTAGATTGATTTTCTTTATTTGCTCCAACATCTCCACGATAGAGATTAAATCCTTTTTCAGTTATAAATTTATTAAAGTCATTTTGCATTTGATGAAAAGATAATTTTCCACCTCTGTCTTTCCAAAATTGATCGCAGTTTAAAAACTTACCTTTAACTTCTTCATAAACGATTTTACCTTTGTCATCACGAAGTAGTTTAGGAACAATAGAGGTAGTACCATCTTTTTTCGTGATTTCTTCTTTGACAACATTTCCCTTATCATCTTTGACATAGCATTTTCTTTTAACCATATCAACAATAGGCAAGAAATAGGCTTGAAGATGTGGTGTATCTTCATCATAATGTATTTGAGCGAGAAGTATATTTTCTTCTCCAACATAATCTTTTAGAAATTCCATACAGGAATCAAAAAAATAGGTTACAGCATTAGGTATATCTTCCTTTGATTTGATAACAGGAATCATTACAGCTTGTCCTTTTTTATCTCCTGTATGATAAGTTCTACCACTATCTTTAAATTTCATTCCTAATGCTTGAAAAAATTCAGGACCACTTGTGAATGTCACACCATTTAATAGATTAGTGTTAGGTCTATCTAGATATTCTATTTTTTTATCTTTTAACTTCTTCTTTACTTCTTGATATAAATTATTTTGAGTAAGTGAAACATATTCTATATTAAATTCTCTACGTTCTATATCATAATTGCCTGTACCTTTTCTATCAGTCATTTCAACTCCTACATTATAAAGGTCGGCTTTTTTATATTGTGTTTCTACTCGTACAACTTGTTTGCCATCATACATTTAATTCCTCCTTTGCTTATGCTTCTTTAGTAGTAGAGGTCATTTATTGACCTATCTCACTAGGGCATAGCCCACGTGAGATTAGGGAGTTCCCTAATAACCCCTTGCTTGTTTAATC